>CAZSQL010000083.1:0-1531 GCA_964609035.1 uncultured Candidatus Peribacteria bacterium | reverse complement strand
GGTAATTAGTCAAAACATTTTGTGATATTTGACTTAATATATCTTGACAACAACTAACGTGAAAAGTTTGAAATAGATAAGGATAAAAATCATCTAAGATAATACAAGGGAATTTACATATATCCTCGGCGTTTGTAACGCCGAGGATATTTAGTTTTTCAACAGGAGAAAGCCCATCCATTCCAATACCATCATTAGAGCGATTATTGTAATAAATAATCCATTTTTGTCCCTCGATGATGAATGTCGATTTAGTGTTGATTTTTTCACCTCGAGGGCAGTAAAATTCTTCATCATCAGTTCTGTGTGTCCGTTCAACTAAATTTTGTTTCCATTTACTGCCACCATGGTCATAAACATGGATGTTGTATGATTTTAGCTGTTTATTCCATTTTTCAGTTTTAATTTTAGACATTGAACAAAATTCAGAACCGCCATCAAATTGGATATTGATTCTGACTAATACGCCATGACTTCTCAACCAGATAACCACCAATTTAAGAAACTCAAATCCAAACAAACTATTGCGAGTATATGACCAGGCTAAAAATCTAGTTTTTGTTTTAGCGTCCACTATTGTCCATTGATATATCGGTAACTGTTCATTATTCTTAAATTTCTCATATATTTTCTTTGGCAAGGCATGTTTATCCAATATCTCCTTAGTGTCGTATTGCATGTACTCAAAAGCCTCAATTTCATCATAATTATATAATTGCCTCCGTTCGCCATTGTACGTTCGAATTCTTTTGGCTTTAAGTTTGTTTCTTTTAAAAACACCTTTAATTTTTCCGATTGTGAAAATATTTTCATCATAGCCTTCTCGTTTCAAATGTTTAAATATTCTCTTGGCTCCGCCATGTGTTTTTTTATGTTTTTCTAAAATAATCTTTTCATTTTTAGAATCTAAACAGCGATTATTGTTCTTCGGCTTACGACTATCATTTTTCAGGAATCTAAAAACATCATTCAACAATTTTAGATTTATTCGTTTATTTGCGCTCAAATATTCCATTATCTCAGGATCATCTCTCCCTTTTTCTTTGCATAATCGAATTATTTGATGAACTGTGTTGTAATGGCAATTAACCCCATGAGCAATAGCTCGTTGCTTTTCCCCTCCGGCGAAAAACAATCGAGCTATTTTAAATTTAGTCATGATTTCGCCTTCGGCTTTGCAATTTTCTTTGTAAGACATTAAAATGGGGTAAAAGGGCATATGTTTTGTTAAATTAATTGGTTACAGATTAATTTTAACGCATATGCTCTTTTTTTATTATTTTTCCATTAACTTGAAATGCTTATCAATAAAATATATTCTCCAATATCTGTAATTCCAGGCATGTTTCTTTCTAAAAATCTTTAAAAATTGCCGAATTATTATTTTGTAAAATATCACATTATGTATTGTACCCTCTACGCTTGGATAAAAAAACATCTCCAGGGGTTTTATTTTTATTTACCTAATTTTAGCCAAAATAAATAATTTTTTGCTATTACCCCTTGACAAATATTTTATTTGTGTTATATT
>CAZSQL010000082.1:0-1532 GCA_964609035.1 uncultured Candidatus Peribacteria bacterium | reverse complement strand
GCCATTTAGCAAAAAATGCCCAAAATGTCAGCAAGATGATTCTGATGAGTTTGAAGATGAAGAAGATGATTTTGATAGCATATGATGAGGAAATATTCAGTTTAGATAAAGATACAACATCCTACACGAAATATTTCGCACAATATACAAAAATATGTACATTTCACGAAAAACATTTCACATAGGAGCTAGTTGAACAAAATCACTCTGCTTCGAGCACACTTCTTTCTTCGCTTCGCTTCGGCTCCTCTAGCTTCACGATCTTGTTCAATGGATGGGAGATACTTGGCTCTCTTTGTCGCTTCGCGACTTCGCTCAACAAGAATATATCTAACATCCCTTCGGTACGTCAGATTATCTCCCCTCCATTAAACACCACTATTTCAAATACCTACTTTTATTGTCATTGTGCTCAGCTAAAGTCTTTCCATAATGAATTTTTCCACTACTATCATGCAGATAGTAGAAATAATCAGTTTTTTTGAAATTTAATACTGCACTTATACTGTCGACACTAGGATTGGCTATCGCTTGTGGGGGCAATCAACCATGCTGCCTAGTATTGTAAAGATTAGATTTATCATAAATTGCCCTATTTATAAAAGCTGGAGTACAAGTCTCATAAGGTTCTTTGAGCCCATAACACAAAGTAATATCAGCATCCAACCTCATTAAATTGCCTATCCTGTTGAAAAAAACACCTGCTACTGTGGACTTGTTTTCTTTATTTCTTTCTTCCTTTTCTACTACTGTGGCTAAAATCATCACATCATACCAATCGAGCTTTGAAAATGATTTTATTTGTCCAGAATAAACATTCCATACTCTTTTGTTGAAATTATCTAATTGCAAATATACAAGCTGATCAACCAGATTTCATTCTACATCTAGATGATATGTGTCTGGATACAAAAATCATTCAAGTGATTTAAGATTTTTGTTTATGTAAGATAAAAAATCATACCTTTGTTTGTATCTAGATATAATCTCCGAATTTGTGACAAGAGAGATATATTCTCCAGCACTTATAAATCATTTTTTGGTCAAATCAGCATCTATATCGTATATAGACCACCCTTCCAGTGCTGTATATCTTTTAAAACTTTGTTTTGGTCACTGAGCGATTACATCCAAAAACTCTGATTTTGAATATTTACCAGCAAAATTGTAGGTACCTTCTTGTATTTTAGACAGATCTACAGAATCTTTGTGAAAATAGATATATACCTTGATAGCAAATTGTTTTGTCTTGGGCAAGTGATCTATGAAAGTCTGAGAGTTATCTCATTTTTTTATCACAATTTCTGATTGTGGACTAACTGGATCTATCTTTATAGGGCTATAAAAAAAATTCCATACAAAAAATATTATCAATACTAACAATATCCATCTTCCAATTTTTGGTTTTTTTTTTCTTTTCATAAAAATTTATTAATCATAAAACTCAACAAATACTATAAAAAAAAATTCATTTTTTAATGAAAAAATATAGTTTTTAATAGGGAAAAAAAACGATACTTTTTTTTATTATT
>CAZSQL010000081.1:0-1542 GCA_964609035.1 uncultured Candidatus Peribacteria bacterium | reverse complement strand
GCAAAAAACAACATGTATTTCAGAAGCAAAATTAAATCAAGTCTCTTGATAAGAATGTAGATATAAAGGAGTATGTAGACGAATCTTTAGAGATAATTATTAATAAAATAGTAGCAGATCCCACCAGCGAGATAACAATGGCTTTAAGTTTATCACAAATTTCGTGTCTAATGAATTGTATATGATAGTTATAATTATTTATTGATATACCGCACAGGATTCTTAAAGAGGAAATTTAAAAAAGTTTTATATTTGTTGTACTAGATAAAATCATATTTTACTATACCACTAATACTAATTCAATTCTAATTATCATATATATTTCAAACAAAGATAATTTTAATGATAATCAAAAAAATTAAAACAAAAGAAAAATAACTGTCTCCAGTTATTTTTCACCCTACGTTTTGTTAGTTCGTTTGATTGTGGTATTTAAACTTACTAACCTAAACTGGAAAGAAATAATATTTCTTTCACAAGGATAAATATATCATTTCTAGACAACATTTCAAGTTTTTTTTTAAAAAAACAATCAAAAACCACATCAAGAAAAGATAGTTCGAAAGCGATGAAACAGCAACAAAAACAATATCTGTTGACATTTGATTATTTTGTTATTTTAATCTAACAAGGCTTTTATTCACATCAATGTAGGAATTTTTCCAAAAAATACTCAATATTTATCTGCTCTTAACATCATAAGCATAACCCATCATCTTCTTTCATCATATTTTGGCCAATTTCAGTCTATTTTTGTCATTATACTATTCTCTTTAAGGGCATTTAAATGATCTTTATACCAGTATCAATCATTTTTATAAACTAATGACTCATCCTTTATATTATATTTTTCGCCAAACAATAGTCTAGAAAATACTGTACCAAACTCTGCTCTAGTAACTATTCTATGTGGATAGAAATTTTCCATAGGATTTATACCATCTGCGCGCATTCACATAAGATTTAACTCACAAGCTGTTTTCATAAATTTTTTCATTTCATCTGTATCATTTTTAACATCTGCAAATTTATCACATCATTCTTTTCAGATATCTGGAGTTTTTCATAATACATTCATAGCATATTCTGATATCATTTTAGCAAAATGATTTCTATACAAATATCAGTCCAAGTCTGCTTCCCAAATAGGACACATTGTTGTTATTCAATATTTATAAGAATACAAATAAGCTCATTTAAGTTCATCAGAATACTTTGATTGATTTACTCAACATATATCAGCACTACCATGATATCATCACAAACAAGTTCAATCATAATAACTATCAGATAAATCTTCACAAAGTTCATTTCATCATGGCAATCATCAATTTATACAACAATTATCCTTTGAAATAAATCATCAACCTCCACCTCATTGTGAAATAGAAGGACAAGTAGCAAAAATATAATTACCATCTATCGTATTTAATAAAGAATCATCATATTTTAGCGGCATATCATACATTCCATGTCATGTTCAAACAGATATGTTTGAATCTTCATCATTTTCAAATAAATTATAAAAAACAATAGATCATG
>CAZSQL010000080.1:0-1552 GCA_964609035.1 uncultured Candidatus Peribacteria bacterium | reverse complement strand
ACATGGCTTTTTTAATATCTAATAGGGTTATGCATTTCATTTTACAACAGACCAACAAAAAAAATTGATAATTTTTCTGATGCTATTGAACTAAAAAATGCGGTAAAAATTTTTGAATCAGGAAGCTACTCAATTGATTGGACTGAAGAATACATTGCTAGGCTCAACTCTTCTCTAGACAGTCTTAAAAAAACGTATTATGAATTTTTGGGTAGGGTAACTTTTAAAGAAATTTCGGAGTATATGTTTATTTTGAGAGAGGAGTATGAATATAGAGAGGATTTTTATGAAATTTTTTCCAAATTCAAATATGGTAGTCGGATTCCAGAGGAGGATTTTAGTCAGCTTTTTTGGGAGACTGGTTTATCAATACATTACCTATTAAAAGATGATTACTTTTATAAAGTTTATCCTAACTTTGTTAAGGAAGCATTTCTTTCGCAATCAACTAATTTAGAATATTTGCTAAGCAATTATACAGATAGCAACTACTTTATACCTCTTAACATAACCAAGGATGAGTGGAATCTACTATTGGAGGACTACATTCATGATAGAAATTCAAATTTGAATTATCTAAGGCTGCTATTACATCCTATTAAAGGTTTAGGTGATAAATATTTTCAGATAACAGACGTTCAAAAACTTGCCATACAGAAAATATCTGATGCATTCAACGAAAGTTTTGATAAGACTGATGCAGGTCTAAGAGTTATATTTGAAATTTATCTTGATAGAGCAATCTTTAAACAGAAGCAAGAAGAGTATTTAAGGGAAAATCCGCTAGAGCCTATGGAGATAATAGATAAGAGTATAGTATACAATTTGAGAAGGTCAGCTGGTGAAATAATTGATGAACAATTGACTTTACACATGATTTCATTGGTTGATCGTGAATTGTTAACTCAATACAAAGATTCTGAAAATTTGTTTAAAAACCTTATACTGGATACACAACTTTTTTCAAATAAAAATATGGTGTTGCTACCTAGTTTTCCAAATAAGGAAGCTCTAGGTGTGGCCAGGGTAATAGGAGTCTACACTAAAAACTCGTATCCAATCACACAATATTTCCAGATAAAACAGCAACAAATATGTTATAAAATAATGGCATATCAAAAAATCCTGAGTGAGTTCGATTCTAGTATAGAACAAATAATTCATTGGTATTTTTTTGACTTTTTAAATAATCAAGGTATAAAATGGTTACCATTTTCATTCTCTCCTAAAGATGATGTGATAGATAATAGGATTAGTACCATATTTAAAAATGAAGAAAAAATCAGGAAGCAGTATAAGCAACTTGTTGATTATGGAGAAATTGAAAAAGACCTATATAATTTAACAAGATCTACCCCAGGGCTTGAAACTCTCCCCAGTTATATTGCAAAAAAATATGCCTATCTTACCGAGAATAAGTTGATTCGTTCAATATTACCCCTTCTTTTTTCTGACCAATCCCATTTGACATATGTTGATGAGATTAGAACAGAAAAGTGTTTTGTAGAACTTATTGAAAAACACTTTTTGAGAAAAGAGGACTTTTTAAATC
>CAZSQL010000079.1:0-1574 GCA_964609035.1 uncultured Candidatus Peribacteria bacterium | reverse complement strand
AAAAATCCAGATAACAAATTACGACTTTGGACAGAATTTATGACTTCTGATGGTTATGTGGCCAATCCGGACAAAGTAATCAAACATATAATACATACAGAATTTGAAAATCCTATAATTTTGCAAATTTTTGGCTGAAACAAAGAAAAATTACTCAATACAGCACTAGATATACAAGATAAATATTGAGATAATATTTGTGGAATAGAATTAAATACTTGATGTCCTGCAAACAATGTGATGAAATCATGATGATGATCTGCTCTTTTAAAAGACAAAGAATCTACTTTGGACATCATAAAAACATTGTCAAAAAATCTAAAAGTACCTTTTAGTATAAAAAGTAGAACATGAATAAATGATCAAGACAAAAAAACTCAAATGGATTTTTTAGTAGAAGCTAGTAATTATTGTCATATGATCACAATACATTGTAGAACTCTCAAAGAACTTTATTCTGGAGAATGAGATCGAGATTTTATTTATGAACTAAAAAAAAGAGTAAATAAAAACTGTAAAATAATATGAAATGGTGCAATCAGAAATTTTAATGAAATTAAAAATAAAATTAAAAATTTAGACGGAGTAATGATAGGTCAAGCAGCAATCTGAAATCCACGAATATTTACAAATCACACACCCACAATACAAGAAAAATTTCACACTATTTTAGAACATATAAATTTATTGGCAAAATATGAAATATTTACATCAGACTTAAACCCAAATAATTTATGAATTAAAAAAATCAAACCAAATTTAGAAGATATAGAATCAATAAACATAAATGACAATTATGATAAAATTTATTACACTCCCCTACTTTTCAGAAAATATTTACACCAATATTTAAAATGAATTGTATGATGAAAAGAACTAAAAGAAACTTGTAACAAAACAATAGATCTTAAAGAGACAATAAAAAATATAACAGAGTTTTTTAATACAAAATTTTAAAAACAAAAACTAATATCCAATTCTTTTCATTCCAATATTTTTTTAATCCTAGAGTTTCAAGGTAAAAATAATTCATTATTTTTTCTAAGATTTACTGGAGTTGCCAATGAATATAAACCACGGATAAATTCATTTCATTTTTTTGTATAATTTATTTTCATATCAGACAATCACTTTTTATCTTTCATTTTATTTACAAACCAAAGCCAAGAATCTTCTGTAAAGATTATAATTTCATTATCACTCTTTCTCCATAAAACCAAATTTTGAGATATATCTAAAATATTCAGAATTTCTTTAGAAATTTTAAATGATCCACAAAAATTTTTTACATTGATATTGTTTTTTATAAAATTAATTTGTTTATTCATAACAAAATGATTAAATATATTACAAAAAAAATCAATAAAAATTTAAGACTTAAATATTTAATTTATCTAATCATTAAGCATAATTGCACTTGCTACTTGATTGTAGCCCATAAAAAAAGTCCTCAAATATTTGACAGAAATACATTTTTTATGTATAATTATGTTGCCAATGGGAAATAGGCGGCTCATGATAAGAGCAAAAAAAATATATTTCTGGAGGGATGTGGATATATGTATTTACATCCA
>CAZSQL010000078.1:0-1577 GCA_964609035.1 uncultured Candidatus Peribacteria bacterium | reverse complement strand
ATTTATCACTTCACCAAACTTCCACATTGTTGATAGTGTTTTGAGATGCGTTATTTAACGATATTCATGGTAAACTACCCAAGTTATTTCAATTTATTCTTAAGTTATCTATTATTACATTTGTATTTCAAATCCCAATTGTTGCATTTGTGTTATTTTTTGTAATTGTAACTTTTCCACTACCTATCAATGCACTACAGCTACTCATTGTTACGGGAGCAGATATTGTGTAGTTACCACTGTTTAGCACATATATGGTATTTGCGCTTATCGCAGAAGGTATTATCCCTGTATATATCACATTAGTTATGTTACATCATCATGTCCAAAATCTGTTGTACGGACTACTCCCAGGAGTACCATCTCCATATAGAGCAGCGATTAGGTTTCCGTTGTCACTATAGTTGTCCCAAAAATCTTGATTCAAAAAATCCATAGGTTGTCGACCTGCGTTGGTATCTTTTGTTTCTACCAGAAAATTGGCTAGCAGTCATATAGCAAATACAGCTATCGTCGTCATTGCTAGCTTTTTTAATCACCCCCAAACCCCTCTTTGAAAAAGAGGGGAGTCGTCTTTATTTAGACTTCTCTCTTGTTCTTTCATAGAGTTTTTTGTTAGAAGTAATTTCAAATTTTCGATCTTTTTCATGATGATAATTAAGTTTGTAAAGATTGTTTGAGTGCCACCCGGGTGCAAAAAGCACCCAACTGGAGATTCCTCTTCTACTCAATTTTACTGAGAAATTGCTTTTTTACCAAAAAGAGCATATTTTGATTTCAAAAAGACTTGCTTTTTTGCTTTTTTGGGGTGTGGTGTGTTTTTTTGTCCTCCTTTTTCAAAGGAGGATGCCCGAAGGGAAGGAGGATTTTTTCTCAAATCCCACTAGCTCCGCGAACAACTCCTTTTACAAAAGGGCGACAGAAAACACCCCCATCTTTCGACACAGACCCGAGACTTTTTAGCAACCCCCTCTAATTTTATTTGTATTGAATTTGTTCAAAATATTTTTAAAATGAGAGTGTATTTAATATATTAACAATAAAAACACATGGATATCCAAATTATACAAGACAATAAAAGATGATATACTGCTATGATAAAAGATTTAGCTATTACTACACAATGAGATTCTCGGGATGAGTTATTGTTTAATATTAGAGAATCTTTGGCTTGTTACTATGATGCTGTATCTCAAAAAAAACAAAAAAATCTGATGAAAAAAAAAGATTTGAGGTTTTATTTTGATATGAAAAGCATAATCAATGCCACTGAAATTTAAAGAATTGCAAAAAATATTAAAAGATTTCTGATATAAATTGGACCATCAAAGATGAAGTCATCAGACATATTCTTTTGGTGATAAAATGATTACAGTACCCAGACACAAAGAGTTGAAAGCATGAACTGCTCAATCAATATTGCAAGATATAGTTTTCCAGCAGTGATTGGATATAAAAAAATTAAAATGAGATTATAATATTAAAATATAGAATTTCCACAGGGATTTAGAACACAGGCAGAGAAATTTTTGTCCTCCTTTTTCAAAGGAGGATGCCCGAAGGGAAGGAGGATTTTT
>CAZSQL010000077.1:0-1614 GCA_964609035.1 uncultured Candidatus Peribacteria bacterium | reverse complement strand
AATAATTTATCCATACTTATGATTTTTTCATCGATTGTATGAATTTTTGTACTACCTATAATATATTTTTTCAATCCAAATATACTAAACATATCAAATCCACACAAACTCATATTAATTGTGTCTTGAAGCATATATATTGTATCGCTTATACCATATCTTTATGCTCTCAAAAAAGATGAGACATCCAATGTCGTTCCATTATTCCAGATGATACCAGCAATTTCTTTGATACTCTGATATATTTTTCTAAAAGAAATTCCAACATGACAACAAATATTATGATTTATCATAATTTTTATATGAAGCATTTTTCTTTCATTAGACTTATCAAATAAATTAAAGTTTAACAAACAAACATTTTGACTTATGTTTTTGACTTGTCTTATACTATCCAGCAATTATTTAATATTTAAAATAATACAAATAGAAGCTGGATTCTGGACTACTGCATTTTGGGAATATGTTTGACGATGAATTATGTGAATAATCTTAATACTAATACCATGATACGCCAAATCATTTTTCAAATTATTCAAACAACATAAAACCAAAATAATTTCATTAAATTTAACAAATGAAATAATAAATATCATAGCCAGATTGATATTAAGTTATGTAGTTACAATTACATTTTTATGATTTGCCCCATTGATAAATTGATTTCAACCATTTATAGTATTTTTAATATGAATTCTTCTTACATTATTATTCCCAAAATACATAAAAGAGAAATATTCAAAAAAAATCGTAATACAAAAAATATTATGTTTTGTATTTATGCTGATATGATTGATTTTGTTGTAAATAAACAAGTAACTTTTAACTTTAAACTTTTAACTTTTAACTCACATGGATATACTACGAATAACACTTTCAATATTAGTCCTAATCCTATGATTTATAGGAAATTTTTTGCCAATTTTACCATGACCACCACTTACATACCTAGCTTTGATACTAATACAAATAGCAAGCAAATCATTTTCTACACAATTTTTGATTGTGATGGCAATTGTTTGTGTAGCTATCACTATAGTAGATTATATAATACCAATTTATTGAACAAAAAAAATGTGATGAACAAAACGATGAATAAATTGAAGTACAATCTGACTGATAGTATGAGTAGTAATATTACCAATTATGTGAATAGTAATCTGACCATTTTGATTAATTTGATTGTTGTGATGACCTTTTTTGTGAGCATATATAGGCGAAATAGCATATCAAAAACATAAAAAACACAAACAAGACAACAAAAAAGCTCTAAAATCTGCATTTTGATCTTTTTTGTGATTTATATCTGGAGTTTTAATCAAAATTATTTATACAATCATTGTGACAATATATTTATTCCCAAAAATGTTTGATTTAATCAAAAACATGTTATAGTTGAAAAGTTTATAAAGTTATCAAGTTAAAAGTATAAAACTTGATGAACTTTAAAACTTGATGAACTTGAAAACTTTTAACTTTAAACTCAAAAACATGATCATCTGAATTACTTGAACTTTATGAGCTGGAAAATGAACAATTTCCGATTATTTAATAGAAAAAAAATGATTTAAACACTATTCTGTCAGTGGATATATTACACAAGAAATCAAAAAA
>CAZSQL010000076.1:0-1660 GCA_964609035.1 uncultured Candidatus Peribacteria bacterium | reverse complement strand
TATATTCTACTTTGCACAAGATATATTGTTCAAAGTAAAATCAACACCATTTCAAGCCATTTCTTTATTTAAGGCTTTTAAGGCCTAATTTGTGAAATTTTTAAAAAAATGCTCAAAAAAATTTTCAAACAGACTACAAACAAAAATAAATATCAATATTCAAATCGGGGGAGTCCTCTACTCTCTTGATTTCTGATTTTTAGCACTATAAAGCCACTTTTTCATTTTACCTAAATCTATCAACAATTCTCATTCTGCAAGAGGACGAATATTCTTCTCATACTCCTCTATTGTGTCGATCAAAGTTGATCATTTTTTCATTCTTTTTATCCAAAAGTCAGTTTCCCTTTGACTTTCTCATAAATAATATGAATAATTTTGCTCTTGATCAAAATAATCAATTATCTTAGATGGCTTTCATTCTCTTTTTTCTTTCCACCAATTTATAAAATTTCTATCCCACAACCATGCACAAGATTTAATGAAATTAATATCTTTGTATTTATCAACCTTATTTATTATATTTTCTTTTCATTCTAATAGTGATTGAGCCATATTTCATAAATCTACACCATCATTTATATGTCTTACAATAATTTTGTCAGTATTTATATCTATATCATTATTAACTTTTTTTACTTTATCAATCAATTCATTATCTACATTTTTAATTTCCATATGTACATAACAAGAATTTCAATCCTTATCTTTATTTACTTCTACAAGAAATCTATCTCAATTAATTAACTGCATAACCTTAGAAAAATTTCTATTATCTATATGTTTTTTAATCAACACTCTATCTATAAAATCTTTAGCATTCTCTAAATATTTTTGTTCTATTCAATATTTATTGTAAAATAAATCTATTTCACCATATTGTGCACTTATAATTTCAAAATTATCATTTGAACCTTTAATAGAATTAAGTGAATATTTTATATTTTTATATTTTCATTTTTTCAATAAATCTATTTTATCTTCTTTATTGTAATATTTATTCTGAAAATTATCACTCAAATTATTTTTCACCAACTTCAAAAGAAGTTTAGTCTTTCATCATTTCACTATATTTCAAATCTGTCATATCTTTTTTCTTAAGGTTTTTTCCATAAATTAATATAGTTATAAAACAAAAAACTACTGTATCCTCTGTAAATATTTAGTAATAATTTTCTTTATCGTATCTTTTTTTTTGGATTATTGTTTAGAATATCTTGTAAAACCGAAATAAGCGCAACTAGATTATCATCTATAATCTTTTTATCAATCACTATACCAGTCATACCTTCCATATAATTTTTAACCTCTTGTTTTACTGACCTATTTATAATTTTTTTAAGTTCCTGTATTTCTGATTCTTCTTCCAAATTAATTATATCTTGTTTATTTTGTTGCAATATTCATTTAATATTAAATATATCCAACTCCTTTTTTAGATTTATCATTTCTCAAAAATCAAATTTACCTTGAGCAGAATGCAAATCATTTAAAATATCATCTTTTGTTCTACCTAAAACCATAAAAAATAAATTAAATATTAAAAATCACTTTTTATTATATACAAAAGAACTTTATTTGTCAAAAAATGAGTTATTTACTATGCCACCCCACACACAAATCAACAATTTTAGAAATTCATTTTTTGTCTATATCCTCT
>CAZSQL010000075.1:0-1680 GCA_964609035.1 uncultured Candidatus Peribacteria bacterium | reverse complement strand
AAAATAATTTTCTATAACCTACATTTAAAAAATATTCCATTGTTATTTCTTTATACTCTATTGTATCTCAATTTTTATCTTTCAAATCATCAGCCAATATATCTTTTTCGTTTATTAAATTTTTTTCCTTTTCTTTATACTTATTATTTTTTATTTCTTGCTTGATTTGTTTCCTTTCTTTTGTTTTTAGTGTATTTTTTGGTATTTTTCAATATTTTATTTTTTCATCTGGTGTCACTATTTTTGTCTGTAATAATCGAACATTTACCAGTCTTACTTCATCTACCATTCTATTTGCTTCTTGTATTAAATGATATTTATCTACTGTTGATAATATCTTTGGTATCTCTTTTTCAAATATATTTTTATATCATTTATTCATATCAGTAGATATTCATATTATTTTATTCTTAATTTTATCGGGTAGTGATTTTATCCAATTTTGTATTGCATCAATTGTTGTTTTTTCAATTATTGCAATTGGCTTTCTTTCCTTAATTTCAACTATTACAAGTATCATATCTTTTCATCTAAAACTATGTTCATCTACTCATAAATATATTTTATCAAGTTTTTCCATTAATTCTATTCAATCTTTGTTTATCTGAAATGGATCAATCTTTTTAAGTATCTTATGAATTTTTGATGCACTACAATTAGTGTTTTTTGCTATTTGTAATCAACTCATATGTCACCATCAATAAATCACAAATTTCTCAAATTCTTTTGTATGTAATCATCTTATTGTATCAAAAGAAAAATTTTCTATAAAACATTCTTTGCAATTTTCACATTTATAATACCTTCTTGTTACATTCAATTCAATAATACAACTACTAGACATTCGCATATGTTTTAGATTAGTTTTCCCTTTATAATCTATTAAATCTTTTCTTTTATATGATCTAAATCAACATTTTGTACATGTTCAATATGATAATTTACTTCTTATACTAAAAATAAATTTATTATATTCTTGCTTAAAATCAGTGATTACAACTTCTTTATAATTTAACTTGATTATTGCATATATTGTGTGTATACTAATACTTGACATATGGATGTTTTAAATAATAAATCTAACGAAACTTATTATTATCCATATGTCTTTTTTTGTCAATCCTAATCTATCTTTTACTAATTTTATATATATTTATTTTCCCATAAATAAACAAATAGCCAATAGGGAAATTTTTTCATTTATGGGAAATTGAGTATATTGACATTATTATATTTTAATGAATTTCTAGCACATAGTTTTCTCAAATAATTATTTTTATGTTTAAATCAACGAGATACCCGTTTCTGAACTTTACAATCTCAATTAAAACTTTCAGTATATGCATTTGTAAATTTAAATTCTTTTGTAGAATACTTACAATAAGTTTCTAATTGTTTCATCCATTTCTTTAAAGTTCTTCAAAAGGTTCTTATTCTATAATGTTGAGATGTAATACAATCTTTCATGATATCTACTATTTCGTTAATGTCTAATGTATCTAATGCTTCTATAAGTCTTTCTTTAGCTACCCAAGCTTCTGCCATATATCATTTATAATCAAATTCTTTAAATATTTGTCTTAATCTTAGTTTTTGAATTCAATTCATATTGGCTTCTTTTTTTAAAAATAATTTTCTATAACCTACATTTAAAAAATATTCCATTGTTATTTCTTTATA
>CAZSQL010000074.1:0-1701 GCA_964609035.1 uncultured Candidatus Peribacteria bacterium | reverse complement strand
CACAACTACTCACTCCTACCCAAAAAATCTACTGCACCGACAATGCAGCCATGATCTGAGTAGCATGAATTTTAAAATAAAAAAATATTGTCTCCCTTTACAAAGGGAGTTGTTCTCTCAGCACTAAAATTTAGTGCTGAATAGAGGGATTTAAATCCTCCACCCCGAAGTGTCGGGGTCCCCTCCTTCAAAAAGGAGGACAAAATCAAAAAAAACGATGCACTTTAGCATCGTTCTGTATTTCTTGCAACTTTTAAAATTAAACTTTAAACTCTTCAAATACTTTAGTAGTTGAAGCTCATATCATATAACGTATAAGTTATTTTACCTTTGTAAGTACCAGCTGGTGCGTCAATTGGCACAGAAACACGTACTGATGGTTTATTCCCATATTTATTACCATAATAATTTCACATAGAATTATCGTTCTTGTATAAATACATTTTTGGAATAGTAATGTCTGTCCATGTATTTAAATTAGAATATATTAATGTATGATTATCTATTCATGCCACCAATTCTACCAAGTCTCACAAAATTTGGACTCCTGTAATTACATAATTATTTGGTCCATAAAAACCATCACACTGTATGGTGGTATAATATCCAGTATTGGATCCTCTAAGATCTTCCACCCAAAAATAATCAGAAAAGCTTACTTCTATAGTATTTCAAGGAATTACAGATCATAAATTTAAATTTGCAGGTGTTCATATAACCAATCCAAGACTAAAAACTTTTACAGACACTTCTTTTGATTGAGAAAAAACAAAAGAAATTCAAAAAAAGGAAACAAACAAAATAAATAAAAAATATTTTTTCATAAACTAAAAAATAAACTAAAAAAATAATCAACACAACTAATATTGATTATAAACCAAAAATCAAATATTTTTATTCTTCTTGTAATATATTATGTGGCCTAGGAAAAAATAATCTAACATCTTAGATTGTAATTAACCTAGACTTTTTTGTTTTTTTATTGTATTAAGATACTACAAACACAATATTACCAGTATATATTCAAACTGGTAAAGATGCAGGAACAGTTACTTCCAATTGAGTAGAACCTTCTACAGTACATACAGTATAATCATCTTTAGTGAACAATTCTGTAGCAGTATCTACTGCAGCATATGATGTAGCTAAAGTGTCTGATAAAGCACATGCTCAAGCAGTTACGTTAGCAACAGTACCATGTTTTGCTGTTACATTAGCAGCAGGAATATTAGGAGTTACCAAAGGATTTACCAAATTATTTGATTGAATTGTTACTCATCCAGCTGTATTACCAGCTTCCATTGTACATGTATATGTTGGTGGGTTAGATTCCAACACTTGTTGAGCATAAGAAAAACCAGTTTGCATAAGTGTATATTCGTTAAACGTACACTCATTAGTTCATCAAGTAATTTCTACTTGAACTTGTTTGTTTTGAGCATTTACAGATAAAGCTACAAAACTAACCATGAAAAGAGCAGTCATAATAGCTCATAATTTATATAATTTTTTCATTTTTTTATTAATTAATAATTAAAATAAGCCCTAGACCACATAATATATTATAAGTCATTTATGAAATTTTAAAGAACCACTTCATACACACAAAGATAATTATAATCCATTTTTTTTATTTTGCAAATTTTGGGTTAATTAAAGATTTTGTGTGGCTAAAATAGGATAAAACAGTAGAAGAGAATT
>CAZSQL010000073.1:0-1724 GCA_964609035.1 uncultured Candidatus Peribacteria bacterium | reverse complement strand
AAAAATGGCTGGATAATATGTGCTTTGGTGTCTACTATTTTCGACAGAGATCAGCCGATTTTAGTATCTAATTCAGATATCCCAAAACTCATAGTAACTCTAAACTCCTGAGCATCATAAATAAATAATTTTGCTTCAATTGTACCTCTTATTTTTTCAGCAACATGATATGCCGATCCTATATTTGTAGCCGGAAGTAGTATAGCAAACTCTTCACCACCAACTCTTGCAAAAATATCTGAATCTCTTAGCTTATATTTAATTTCAGATGCGATTTCTTTTAAAACCATATCTCCGCACAGATGACCATAATTATCATTAACTTTCTTAAAATGATCAATATCACACAAAATCAAAGATAACGGTTTTCTATATCTCAACGAATTATTAAGTTCATGTCCTGCAAGTTCTTCAAAATGCCTTCTATTGTAAATTTGGGTTAACATATCTGTAGTGGCTTTTCTATATATTTCGGTATTATCTCGCAAATTAGCTACATAGCCAATAATTTCACCTTTGAGGTTTCTAATTTTAGAAAACACTCCATCAGCAATGAATGATGTCCCGTCATATCTTTTAAACTCACGCTGTATTCTGATAGATTCCTGAGTTTTGAAGCTATCTAAAATTTTATTTATAAACCCTCTGATATATTCTCCATAACTTGAAGATTCATCTGTTCTAACTCTCTTCATTTCTTCTTCTGTATTAAACCCCATCATGTTCATAAAAGGAGTATTGTAATCAACAATTATAAATTCTGGATCAAGAAATGCAATTCCATCAAGAGAGTTAGTAAAGACAGATTCAAGGCTTTTTTGCCTTTTGACAATACCTGTAACTTCCATACCTACAGAGAGCAACATCGTTTCTCTATTTTGAGTTGTATATTGAGAATTAGACCAAATTACCCAAACATGATCGCCTTTAGCAGTAACATTTTCATTAACGTGTAGAGGATGTCTTTCTGGATTTTTCTCTATGTTATCAATAGCTTTTTCTAAATTTCTGCCAGTAGTTTCCATTAAGGGAACTATTGTTCCAATGATAGGTAAGTCTATAAGATTATCATAACCAAAAAAAGAAATTGCATACGTATTTGCATATACAATTTTTCCGTCTTTGATCAACAATACAATGGTTTTTGTTTGATCAATCAGGTTTTTTAGATCCATATAATCTCCAATCATAAATTGTACGGCATCCACCGCAATTTATTTTTTTAATGTTTCACTCTAATGATATAAATTCGATTTGTAATAAAATTTATCGTCTCTTTTTTAGATAAAAAATACCTACGCCCCTCTATTTTGTAAAGGATACTTTTTAAAAACAACGCAGAGACGCTATTAAATGGATTATATTTCAGATAGATATCTTTTTATTTCAAAAATATTTGAAAATAATTTTAAAAAGTATTTGACATGAAGAAGAAGTGTCTGTATAAAGCCCGAGTCTTTGTGATTCGGGTTTTGTTTTGAGAGAGATAAGAACTTTGAGGAGCTGGGATTTAGTATAGATAATGAAGTGCTGTTTAGGTTACAATGAGTTAGTTGTATAGATATTGTTATCTAAGGATAGAGTTATAGAGTTGAGTAAATAATTTTTTTTGTTTTAGTGAAGTTTTATTTTATTAAATTTTATTTTAATTTTGATTAATTATTGAAATTTAATTATTGAAATGAAATTTTGAAATTGGTTAAATTAGATTTTGATCTTTGAAA
>CAZSQL010000072.1:0-2016 GCA_964609035.1 uncultured Candidatus Peribacteria bacterium | reverse complement strand
ATGGAAACATCTGCGGGTTCATTAGTATTCACAGAGATATTACCAAACAAAAAAGCAAATACATTGTCAGAATTCTTAAAAAGAGCATATGCTTGGTTTAAATTGAAGTGAATAATAATCAAGAAATTGATGTCAGACAATTGAAAAGAATTTACAACACATCATAAACAATGAAGACCAAAACATAAATTTGAAAAAGTATTAATATCTCTAAATATTAAACATTGCTATACAAGAGTATTTAGACCTCAAACAAATGGAAAGATCGAAAGATTTTGGAGAATATTGAAAAAAGAATTTGCTACAGCATATAGATTTGAAAATTGGGAACAGTTAAAAAGTGAATATAATGATTGGTTGTATTTTTATAACTATAAAAGAAAACACTGATGAATTGGGAATATCACACCTATTGAAAAACTTAACAATGTAGCAGACCGTTTCAAATTTGACCACTCAAAAACAGAAGAAAAAGGCTATATTAAAAGGAAAACTAATAGAAAAACATCAATAAAAAAATTATTGATAAAATTAGTTAAAAAATATAAAATAGTTTTACCTTTTAAAGTTTAGTCAAATGAAAGAAATGAAAGTAAATAGGTTGATAAAGTATTTGAAATTAATTAAATACAAACATAAGAAATGAAAAAATATTGAACCATATATTTGTTGTAAAATATACGAATCATACAAAGAAAAGATGAAAACAATGAGTAAAAATAAATTTGTAAAATATTTTCAACAATTTAGAATAAGTAGATGAAGTATATTAAACATAATTGAAAAATGAAAGAAGCTCAAGGATCCATATCAAGAATTAAATTGGGTGAAACATACAAAAAAAATATATAAAGAAAGATATAATTGTATTTTAAGAACAGATAAAACAAAAAATTTAAATGTAGATCAAACTAATTATGTAGTTAAACTAAGAAAAGATGAGCCTAACATGGGTTATAAAAGATTTGAAAATAAAATGATAGATCCAAAAGAAAAAATTAAGTATACAAAAATATTTGATACAGATAAAATAATATCAAAAAGGTTATTTTATAATATATTGAAAGAAAATAACATACCAAAGAGAAAAACAAAAAGAAAGAAACAATGATTATTGAGAAAATATAAAGAAGCGAATCAACTTGATACATATTTAGCAAAAATGAAACATATATATTGTAGTTATAAAGCATTACACCATCGACAAATAGATATTAAATATCTAACAGATATACCAAATTATGTATGAGTATGAATATTTAAAATATATCATTATCAAATAACATTTAGAGATTATAAAAGTTGATTATGTTTAGTATTTTATTGAAACAACAGAGATAAATCTAGGGTATATATTGCAACATTAATATTTGAAAATATATTAACGTTAATGTGAGTAGACAAAAAGAAAGTATTATTACAATATGATGGATGAACAGAATTTAGTAGTATAAAACAATTATGAGTGGAATGAAAATATATTGAGTATATTAAAAAAAAATTTAAATGATACAAGATAATAAAAAACAAAGAAGAAAACGGACATGTAGAAGCATTTCATAGAATATGTGAAGAAGAGTTTTTTGATACAAAAAAAGTACAAAAAGCATTGTTATCACCGTTAAAAATATCTGACAAAGAAAAAATATTGAAAAAATTGGATAAATATATAAAATGATATAATAAATATTGGTATTCATCATATAAACCTAGATATTTAGTGTTTTGAAAAAAATCACCAATACAAATAATAAAATCAGATTGGTGAGATAAACTTGATTATAATATACTAGAAAACTACGTTTGAGCTTATGATATAGACTCTGCATTTAGAACAAAAAAAATTAATGAATATCCCCTTTTAATTAACCTTCTTCTTAACTATAAATTAAAATTAGGTGGTCAAATTTGAGTGGGACGATACAATGAAAATATTATTTTAAGTTGATTTTAAATCTTAAATTCTTATATTTTAGTTTATATTTATTAACAAAATAATCAATGATAGAAAAAATG
>CAZSQL010000071.1:0-2132 GCA_964609035.1 uncultured Candidatus Peribacteria bacterium | reverse complement strand
CTGCTACTCAAAATATGGACAAATATACCCATATCGAGACTATTCCTTTTTCAACGTGTTCTGCCTCGGATAAATCCTACTGCGGGTTCATCAACACTCCAAAGGCGTAAATTCCCGACCAGCCATCGGTACATATATACAATGCAATTTTAACAAGCTATTGTATATTCTTTAGCATTTTTCAAATTAACACTAGCATTTTTATCTCTATCCATTTCATTTCCACAATTACTACAAATGTAAGTCCTGTCAGATAGTTTTAAATCTTTTTTGATAAAACCACAACAAGAGCATAATTTGCTAGATGGATAAAAACTATCAACAATTCTTAATTCAATTCCATATATTTTGCATTTACTTTCTAACTTGCTTCGGAATTGATAAAAACATTGCTGCGCTATTGCTTTTGATAAATATCTATTCTTCATCATTCCACTAATATTCAAATTTTCTAATGTTATAAAGCTTGGTTTTTGCTTTATAATCTCATTGATAGTTTGATTAATATAGTTTTCTCGAATATTAGTTATTCTTTGATGAAGTTTTTGTACTTCCAGGACTTGTTTTTGGATATTTTGTCTAGTAGCAGTTTCCTCCTTTCGATTTTTAGATTTTTGTTTTGAACTTTCGTATTTTCTCGAAAGTTTTCTTTGTTGTCTTTTTAATGATTTTACTATTTTTTTTATTTTAGGTGTCTTATTAATATTTTTAAATGGTTTATCAATGTCACTCACTATGGCAAAATCTTTTATGCCTAAATCAACACCCAATCCATCATTGAAGTTTTGAATTTTATTATCTTGATTTTCTTCTGCTAAAACTGAAACATAATATCTTCCTGCCTTCATAGATACTGTGCCACTTTTAACATTGGCATTTGTAGGAATATATCCTTTTTCTTTCAATCTAATAAACCCAAGAGTGGGTATTTTTATTTTATGCCTTTCTACTGTCCAGTCAGTTTTGTTGTTCTTAGGGAAATATGTTTTAACATCGCTTTTACTTTTCTTTTTAAATCTAGGGAATTTTGATTGTCCTTTAAAAAATCTCTTAAAAGCTTTTTCTGCATTCATAATTGCTTGTTTTACTGCCTTACTAGACACATTTTTAATCCACTTATATTCAGGATTATTAGGAATAAACTCATTGTTTAACCACTTTGAAAAATCCATACCTGAGACAAAACGTCTTTCTTTTTCATAAATCTCTTTATTGTGTGCTATATAAAAATTATAAATAAACCTACAAACTCCAATAGTTTGATGAATTATACGTTTTTGTTCGGGAGTAGGATTTATTTCTGTTTTGTAGGCTCGCATAATTCACCATCCTCTTTAATTTGTTTTTTATATTTTCTTAATCCATAGATTCTACAAGAAAATACATGGATTATACTAATTAAATCTTGTATCATTTCTTCTTCAAGTGATAAGATTTCATTATTAACAACAATTATTTCAACACCATTTGATTTTAGGAATTGTTCAAACCATTGATATCCAAACCGAATAAATCTATCTTTGTGTGCTATAATTATTGTCTTTATAATGCCCAACATACAATCTTCAAGAAGTTTATTCCATTTTTTGCGATTATAATTTAATCCTGATCCAATATCTTCAAACACTTCATCAACTATAATTCCTTTTGCATTGGCATACTGTTTAAGAAACTCTACTTGATTAACTAAATCATCTTTTTGATTAGATGTTGAAACTCTAGTATAAATAATTGTTTTTCCTTTGTTTTTTTGCACTATACCCATATAATCTATATATTGTTTATGAGTATAATATCGCCTATTTGTTGGTGTTCGCTGTGCAGTTAATTTACCTTCTCTATCCCAACGTTGAAGTGTCTTCACAGAGACCCCTATCATTTCTGCAAATTCTTGTGGTTTGTAATTACTCATATGCATCTACCTCCTAAACACATCTTAACACATATGAGTATATTTGTCAACATTATTAATTACAGTTTTTGTCTCCTTCAAATATTCTTTATGTTCTTTTTCATACATCCATATAAATCCATCATAACTATTATTTTTGTTCTTTATATTGTTTTTGCAACATTTAGACACTTGTCTTTTCTTTAAATCATTTTTATAAATTTCAGATAATGAATGATAA
>CAZSQL010000070.1:0-2193 GCA_964609035.1 uncultured Candidatus Peribacteria bacterium | reverse complement strand
TTGAAAAAGGAGGACAAAAATTTCCCTCCTATTGCAGGCGCGAATTCGAATTCGCTCCTACATTGATTGGGGGTTTTATTTTCTGTCTCCCTTTGGAAAAGGGAGCTGTTCGCGGAGCTAGTTGGGATTTAAATTCTACTTAAGTCCAGAAATTACATCGTCTACAGCTGTTTTGATATCCTCTGCTGTCATTTTTTGAGAAACTTTAATAGAATAACCATTTCAATAAGGATTTTTTATCTTAGAAATTTTTATTTCATATTCTCGATCCGTTTCAAATCCAAATGAAGGAAAAATATAAAATCATTTATAAGAAATACCATTGTTTATATAATATTCAAAATCTCAAACACTTTCTTTTTGGGAATCAGTAATAGACTGTAAAAAAGAAATATATGATTTTTTGTTTTCATATTGTTTTATTGTAGTCAATATTGACCTTGGTAAATGTAAAAGATCAACATCACTTCCAGATCAACTTGTAATATGAAATATTGGTTGGTTTGGATTATTTAATTTTGTCCCTGTAGACACATCTATTATCGTGATGTATGCTGGCTGTCCATCATTCAAAGATTCTCGTTTTTGTATTGCATAAAATCCATTGAAATTAGCTAAATCAGAGAAATAAGAATTTCGTTTTGAGATTGGATAAACTATGTCATATCACACATCCACTCATTCTGATTTATCACAACAATTTCAGATAAACTTATCAAAAGCGTCTTGTTTTCTTTGATATTGTATTTTATAAGACTCTATTTGATCCAACTGTTTGTCTACGCTTTCTTTTGCTGACAAAACCCGCTTATCAAATCAATCAAAATCCAAACTTAGAACTTCTGGAGATTGACCAGAAACAGATCCGTTTTTTGTAAGGATCAAAGTCATATATTTGTCGTTTTCAACAAGTTCATATCATTGTTTAGCTAATTCTGTGTTTTGAAATCTAATTATCATCACATTTTTTTTACTTTCATATTTGTCTGCAAGCATAGATTCTGGGGAGGATTTTACATTTACCAACAAATATATTTCTCATGTTATATCGTCTTTTTGTATGCCAGACATCGAATAATCTCGGACAAAAACAAATTTACTTTTATCAAAACCATCGTGTTTTACAGCATATTTCTTCCCATCTTTCCGTGTTACATTTCAGTCTTGATCTACAGAATACAAATTCCCATCTACTCATATTGCACACCATCATTGCAGTCTTACACCATTTATGTCTTGTATAAAATAATCCCCATCTACTCACAAAGAAAGTCTAATAGGGATATTGTCGACTTTGTTTTTACCACTTTCATTGTAAATAAATCGTGATTCATATATTTTTTCTTTTTTATTCATTCATATAGGCTTACACATAAACAAAGATCCAGATGGAGAATAAGCTAGATACCACTTATCACTAAAAGTTTCGTTAATCTTATATTCACGATTATCTACTTTTGCTCTAATAGAAAATGTTTTGACTTCTATAGGTTGAGACAAAACTTCAAAATCATTTTTAGATATTTTTGTGTTTGGGTTTTTGGATTTATAGTCTTCATAAAAGCTTTTTGTGTCATCTTTTGTCAGTCATCAAAAAATGTAAATCAAATTATTTGATGCATTTCTTCACAAAGATTTAGTTATCCAATCTGGATTCATAAACTGTCAAGATTCCAAAAACCACATTTCTCGTTGAGTAAATTCAAGATTTTTTAGATCTTCTTTTTTGTTTATGGATCAAAGCTTTTTGTAAAAAGATTTAAGTTTGGGTGGTACACCAGCAGAAGAAAAATTTAAAACATTTTGTAAATCTAAATTGTGATTTGGATTATAGTTTATTTCATCTCATAAAACATTTGAAATATCTTGTTTTGTTTTATTATTAGCAAAATTTGCATTTGGTAAAAGCATCAAAGCACCCAAAGCTCAAGTTGCTAATTTATTTCTGATTGTTTTTTTTCTTTTTTTATTTTCCAAACCCTCCATTTATATAAATTTATTTTTAAATATTATTATTCAATTATACTCTTTTTTGTGTTTTTTGTCAAAAAATGGGGGTGTTTTTTGTCTCATTTTTGTTGTATCTAACGCCGGGGTCCCAAAAACCCGGGGTTTCTGTATGTTTCCCTTTCTCTTGCTTTAAATCTCCCCAAACCCTGCCTACCGTCAGGCAGGGCCTCTTTCTATCCCACG
>CAZSQL010000069.1:0-2195 GCA_964609035.1 uncultured Candidatus Peribacteria bacterium | reverse complement strand
CGAATTCGCGCCTGCAATAGGAGGGAGACAGAAAGCAGACACCTAAAGGTTCCACCAGGGTGCTTTTTGGCACCCGGGTGGTGTTAAAGAAAGAGGGGAGGAGTTTTTCTTTTACAGACCCCGGGATCTAATAAAAAATTGGAATAAGTATATAGAAGTATAGTCAAAAAAAGATTTGACAAAATCTGTTGTAATTTAATATTTAATTATTATATATTATATGACTTTATTATTTTAATTTTGTATAATGGATAATTTGGAGATTAAATCAATGTTGGAAAAATTTGAATCAAATGCAAATTTGACAAAAGATGGTGTTGAATTTTGGTTGGCTAGAGATTTACAAAAACTTTTGTGATATATCAAGTGGGACAATTTTTTGGATGTTATTCAAAAAGCTAAAACCTCTTGCAACAATAGTTGATATTTGGTTTCCGATCATTTTGCCGACGTCAGCAAAACGATAAATATGCCCAAAGGAGCCACAAAAGATATAGACGATATGATGCTTACTAGGTATGCTTGTTATCTTATTGCACAAAATGGAGATTCTCGCAAATCTCAAATAGCATTTGCTCAGACATATTTTGCTAGTCAAACAAGAAAATTTGAGATTATAAAGCAAAAACTTTCTTTACACGAAAGACTGATTGCTCGCCAAAAATTAAGCGAAACCGAAAAAGAGCTTTCCAAAGTAATATATGAACAGACAAATAGCGACAAAAATTTTGCTCTTATCCGTAGTAAGTGAGACGCTGCATTATTTGGCAGGACAACACAAGAAATGAAAAAAAAACGAAAGATAAAGTCCACAAAGCCTTTAGCAGATTTTATGTCCACATTGTTATTAAAAGCAAAAGATTTTGCTACAGAGATTACTATATACAATGCTAAGCAAAATAATATGTTCACAGAAGATCAAATATCAAACGAACACATCACCAACAATAAATCTATTAGAGATACATTGATTAGTAGATGAATCCAGCCAGAAGATGTCCAGCCAGAGGAGGATATCAAAAAGGTTGCAAGAAAATTAGATTCTGAAAACAAACAATCTTTAAAAAATATCAAGAAATTGAAAACAGATTAGATTGTGTAAGTTTAGAACACAAGCAGGGGAGGATTTTTTTTCAAATCCCACTAGCTTCGCGAACAACTCCCTTTAAGAAAGGGAGACAGAAAACACCCCATCTTTCGACACAGACCCCGGGATTTCTTATCAATCCCGGGGTCTGATAAAAAAAGATTGACAATTTTAATCTAAAAAATATACTTATACCAAACATACTTGAATATAACAAACTTTTATTCATTATAAGATTAGTGAGATTTGACTTGGTTTGGTATAATTTCGACGTAAGAAATTCATCACTTTGTTTCAGAATTTCTTTGCGTCTCAGTATAATTTAGTTTTTATATACTAAAAACATAATATGGCTATTGTAACAGACAAAGAGATAATTTCTGTACCCAGAAATCTTTTAAATGATTTTGTGGTAAATTTTGATAAAATGAAAAAAGTATATGAAATAATAGATCATACTTTGGCAGAAAAAGATATAGAATCCAAAAATATAAAATCTTTTAAAAATACTAAAGATTTGTTTGATGAATTGGACAATTAAAAGGACAAATCAGTTTAAGAAAAATTATCAATCACTACCAGAATATTTAAGAGAAAAATTTAAATATAATTTTGAGAAGTTTATGATAAATCAATATGATACATCACTCAAAACTCATAAATTGAAATGAAGATTGCTTGGTTATTATTCTAGTAGCATAAATGACGATTATAGATTTATCACCAAAATAGATGAAACAAACCATGAAATTATTTTGGTGAATATATGAAATCACTCTATATATAGGTAGTCTTATTTTGAATCCTTACTATTTAGTAGGGATTTTTTTTGATATATGAGATTACAGCTTTTTTCAAATCCCACTAGCTCCGCGAACAACTCCCTTTGCGAAAGGGAGACAGAAAACAAAAAACAAAAGCCCACCTGTTTTTATAAATCCCCCCACCCCCTTTCTATCAAAGGGGGAACATTAGATGGGGATCCCCCCTCTTTGATAGAAAGAGGGGGCTGGGGGGAGATTTAAAACAAGAGAAAGGGAGACAGAACACAAGCAGGGAAATTTTTGTCCTCCTTTTTCAAAGGAGGATGCCCGAAGGGAAGGAGGAT
>CAZSQL010000068.1:0-2219 GCA_964609035.1 uncultured Candidatus Peribacteria bacterium | reverse complement strand
ATAAGTTACTAGATGAGCTTGCGATGTATCTATTTAAAAACAAACAAGAACTTGCAGCACTAAAAGGACAATCAATATTGGTTAAGACAAATAACAAAGGATTGGAATTTAGTTTTGAAGGCGAGTGAGATGTTTTTTAATGTAGCAAGAATCAACTTATGTACAGAAGCAGAAGGCCCTCATAAACGAATGGCCATCTGGTTTCAAGGTTGCACGATAGGCTGTCCTGGATGCTGCAATCCTGAACTGCAAGAGATGAAACAGGCTCACATCATGTCGTTGCAAGAAATCATTGATATTGCAAAAAAATCTAAAGAGGAAAATGCTATTGAAGGTATTACATTTTTAGGTGGGGAACCAACGCTTCAAAAACACTTAACCGAATTGTCAAAGGAGCTCCATAATATTGATTTAGGAGTAATTTTGTTCACTGGCTATAAGATAAAACAACTGAAAGAGTCTTTGATATCATCAGTTGATCTTATTATAGATGGTCAATTCATTGAAAGTAAAATCGATAAATCAAGAAACCTTGTTGGATCTACTAATCAAACTTTTTATCATGTAAGCCAAAGATATATAAATGAAATGGATTGGTTTGTGAAAAAAAGGGATTTCCTTGTAGATATAAATATTTCTGAGAAGTTTCTAATTACTGGTGACTTTGTTATCAAAGAGTAGATTACTATGAATTATTTTGTTTAATGGAATTTATGAATTAAAAATACATTATAGTTTTATAAAATTTATTATCAGATGCAACAAATACTTAATTTAGACAAACAAAAAATAGAGGTGATGTCAAATGACTTATATGACCGAAGTAAAATTAAATCTAAAACCTATTTTTCACCTATTTTTGAAGATTAGCGGTATAGTATTTTCAGTTTTTGCAATATTGGTGACTTTTATATCTTTAGAAGATGTTGGTATAACTAATATTTGGCATAAAATCGGAATTATTTTATCAATTCTAGTACTTTCGCTAATTATGAGCATGATTTTAATTTTGTTTTTTTTCAAGAAAAATCGAATATGGTCTAATGGGAAAAACAAAGTTTTTGCAAGTTATGGAGATCTAATAAAATATGCCTTTAAAGTAAAAGAGAAAAACAAGAGGATAATTGTCATACCTGTAAACGACACATTTGAAACAATTGTTGATGTTGGGGGTGAAAAAGTAGTAAACCCTCTAGTTTCACCCAATTCATTACACGGAATATGGATAGAGGAATTCTGTAAAAAATACGAAATCACTGTCAATGAACTAAATTCCAGAATAAGTGGGAATTTAAAATTACAAAATCGAAAACCAGTTCAAGTTTACAGTGAAGATGAAAAACGACGTGGAAATAAGGAAAAATATGATTTAGGCACAGTTGCAATACTTAATGCTGGTAATACTATATTTTATTTAGTTGCAATTTCAGAATTTGATGAGAAAAATAATGCGCAGTCTAATAAAATAAATATTAGAAAAGCTGTAGAAAATCTTATTGAATTTTATGATGAAAATGGACAAGGGTTTCCTCTATATATGCCACTTATGGGGACGGGAACTTCTAGAGCAAAACTTACTCATAAACAATCTTTAAAGTTGATAAAATCTGGTATTTTTACTTTCGAAGAAAAGATAAATGGCCAAATCAATATTATCGTTTTTCACAAAGATAGAGATAAAATTTCTATATTTGATTAAAAAGCTAGATTTTTTTACAATTAAATTAAATTAAAAAAAGGAGAAACAGCATGGCTTATAGAAATAAAACATATGTAGCTTTTGATGGTGATAACGATATAACCTATTATTATTTGATGAAGGCTTGGAAGGCGAATGATAATATTGATTTTGATTTTTACAATGCGCATGATTTAAATACCGCAAGAGATTCCTCACAAGAAGAATCAATAAAATCTCAGCTAAGAGTAAGGATGCAAAATTCTAAAATGTTTGTATTGCTAGTTGGAGATAAAACAAAATATTTGACTAAATTTGTTAAGTGGGAAGTTGAGAGTGCAATTAGAAGAGAAATACCTATTGCTGTTGTTTATTTAAAAGATTATTCGAGGTTTAATGAAAAAATGTGTCCTTCTTGGCTAAATAATGTTCTAAGTATTCACATTCCATTTAAAAAAACAATACTTCAATATGTTATTGACAATTGGCCAACTGTATCCAAACAAAAAGAAGATAACGGTCATTATTGGTACAGTGATGA
>CAZSQL010000067.1:0-2318 GCA_964609035.1 uncultured Candidatus Peribacteria bacterium | reverse complement strand
AACTACTAGTTATACGAATTTCGCATTTGCTACTTACTTATGTCACAAATAAGAATCATTTGTTTTGCAAATACAAATTGTTCACTATATTGTTAACTTCTAAATATTTTTTTCTTAAATGCAATATTTCTTGCTAGATATTAGTTTTTATGCTGATTTGCATCAATAGTTGTTTTTACTACTTTATACTCATTCAATTATTCCACTACCAATACATTCATCACCAATATATGCAGTCAAAGTCTGCCCAGATGCTATTCCCCACTGTTCCTTTTCATATACAACTTTCAACTTTCAACTTTTAACTTTTGACTCAAGAAGCGTAGCTTCTTGTGGTTCTTGCCTATATCTTATTTTTGTACTACACTCCAATGGAAGCTCATATTTTTGACCAATCCAATGCCAGTTTGATACTTTTATTTCTTTGCTTACCAATTCTGGCTCAAATTTTTCATAACTCACAAATACTAGATTTTTTTTTACATCTATTTTCACTACGTAAGCTTTTTTGTTGATATCCAGACCTCTACTTTGTCCTATTGTAAAAAAATATGCTCATTCATGTTCTCATACTTTTGTCCCATCCAATAATACTATGTCTCATTTTTTTGTTGGCAATCTCTTTTTCAGAAATTCTTTCATTGGTACTTTTCAGATGAAACATAATCATTGACTATCTTTGCGGTCCGCATTTGGAAGTCATATTTTTGTTGCTAATTCTCTCACTTCTTCTTTTTTCATTCCACCGATCGGAAATAAGGTTTTTCTCAATTGATATTGATTCAAGCCAGACAAAAAATAACTCTGATCTTTGTTGTAATCCACACCTCTTAATAGTTTGTAATTTATATCACTCCCCCCTTCGTCAATGAAATTTATTAAATTTACAATACCTCCAGTTCTCTGTTTTAACCCCTCTCCCGCTAAAGCGGTATCTCCCCTCGTAGGGGAGAGTTTTTTGGAAGAAACCAAATATTCTGAAATATATTTCTCAATTTTTTTGCAAACATTATCGAAATTTTCCAAAACTTCTTTATTAGAAAATCTTAAGACATTTAATCAATAAAGATTTAAGAATTCTGTTCTCATTTGATCGTATTCTTTTTGTTTATAATGTATTCATCCATCCACTTCTATTACTAAATCAAACTTGGAACAATAAAAATCTACTATAAAATGATCTATAGGCCTTTGTCTATAAAATTTATATTTATTTTTACTTAAATATTTGTCTCGAAGTTTTTGTTCTGCAGGAGTCATCTGCTTTCTAAATCTTTTTGCAATATCTACATTGTTCGGATTGTATGGTAAATGAATACCATCTCGTATCAATCATCTTTTTTTTATATCATTTCAAATTAATTCAATTTGCCAATTATCGTATTTTTTCTTGGTACTTATATAACTATTATTCAAAGTTCATCTTTGAGAGTGATTTAGGAGTTCATTGGTAGTATCTAAGTATTTTTCACATTTTTTCTGTTCATTTACATTTTCATACTTCAAAGTCCCCCTTTGAGGGGGATTTAGGGGGTCATTTATAGTATCTAGGGATTTTTGTTTTATTGCATAGGGGGGCAGTATTCTAGCATAATGGCCCATAGCAATTCAATCAAAACCCAATTCCAAAGCTTTGTCTAGAAATACGTCAAACTTGATCAAGCTGTTACACAAAATGTCTGGATTTGGAGTGATTCATCTCTGATAACCATCGTATATATATTTGATTATTTTATCTTCATACTCTTGCCTTAAGTCAAAACTAATTATTTCTATTCACAAAAAATTTGCCACTCTTATAGCTTCTTTGGCATCTTGATAAGTAGAGCAGTGTGGATTTTCTTCATCCACATAATTTTTCATAAATCCTGCCACTACTTCATATCATTGTTCTTTCAATAAATAAGCAGCTACAGCACTATCCACTCAGCCGCTTAATCATACCAATATTTTTTTCATAAACAAAAATACTAACGCAATTAAACATCAGTATTTTACTATTTTAGTTTATTTTTTCAATTACATTTCATCATCTAATTTTTACTCCAAAACTAATTCTACTTCTATTACATCCAAAATTGGTTCTATTCAGTTTATTTCATCCAAAAATTCTTGTTCATTGTAAAAGCTAAATATATTTGCCAATTTTGTTTGTACTTTTTCTTGAATGTCTTCCAAAGATCACATATTGTTATTCATATTGTTCTCTAGTTGTTCATCATTCATGATAAAATAGATTTAAAGATATAAAGTATTTACATAATTATTATATATCTTTTTTTATTTTTGTCAAATTTTATTCCATAAAATTTCACCCT
>CAZSQL010000066.1:0-2480 GCA_964609035.1 uncultured Candidatus Peribacteria bacterium | reverse complement strand
TTTTCTGTCTCCCTTTCTTAAAGGGAGCTGTTCGCGGAGCTAGTGGGATTTGAAAAAATTTCCCTCCTATTGCAGGCGCGTTGTCATTGCGCGAATGTAATGAGTCCGTGACACGTCGGGAAGCCTGCGAAGCAATCTGTATTCGCGCCTACATCATTTTTTATATTAAAAATATCTTGATTTGTAAGGAACACTCGCGAGTGTTCCCTACATAAAAAAAACTTTTTGTTGTAAGGGCGATTACTAATCGCCCCTACTTGCAAACCTTATAACCTGCCTACCCTGCCTGCCGGCAGGCGCGAGCGTTCCCTACAAAAAAAACTTCATTTATTGTGAGGGCGATTAACCCCGCTATTCAGCGGGACGCAGTAATTGCCCCTACATGATAACTTGAAAACTTTCTAACTTTTAACTTGTTACTTGTTACTACACTATCTCTCCTCGATCTCAAAATTTAACTCCTGATGCATTAGCCTCCTCTACATCTATATGAAAATCAAAATCAAATGAATCATTTGTCCTAATTTTTACATTTTCAAAAATCAATCATCTATCTCATTTTATTTTTATGCTGACTATTTGATTGTTTTTAAATCCAAAATCTTTGGCTTGTGCAACGCTCATGTGGATATGTCTTTGTGCAATTATAACTCACTTGGAAATATATACTGATCATTTTGGGCCAACAAGAGTAATAGCTTCACTTCATTCCAAATCACCAGACATTTTTATTGGTGCATTAATTCAAAGTATATAATTATCTCAAGCCAATATCTCTACTTGTGATTCTTTTCTAAATGGTCACAAAATTCTAACTTTATCTATTTGTCCTTTTGGTCATCTTATACTTACTACTTCCTCACAAGCAAACTGTCATGGTTGTGAAAGATTTTTTAATATTTTCATTTCGTATCATTTGCCAAAAAGTTTTTGTGCATCTATTTGTGATAAATGAACGTGTCTATTTGAAATTCAGATTGGTACTCTCATATTAGTATAAAGTTGAAAAGTAAAAAAAGGATACAAAGTTGCAAGGGTTACAAAGGTTGCAAAGGCTACAAAGTTACAATGTTGCAAAGGTTGCAAGGGCTATGCTCTTTGAAACCTATTGCAACCCATTGTAACCCATTGAAACCTATTTCAACCTATTGTAACCCATTACCACCTTTTATTCTTATAATTTTTTATTTCTACAAATCAAATTCTTTGATGTGTTTGTAATAAATATTTTTGCTTGCAAAAAAAACGTATATAGATAAAAAGTTTGTATATTTAGTATATTATGATTATAATATGAGCAAAATCCAGCAACCAACAATAGAAACCATAAAAAAAGAAGCAAAAGAATACTACAAATGAAAAAATATGGTACCTAGATACATAATTATTTGATTTTTATTTATTTTGGTTATCTTACAATTTGTATTACCAAGGCCAAAAATAAATTTTTTGGAAAATGAATCAAAAGAAAATACTGGAATCACAAATATAAATACAGAATATAATTTTGAGTTTTTGTGAAAAGATATAATCTTGAGTGGAAAAGACATTTTTTTCCAAATTAATTTTGAAAAATCATTATCCAAAATTTTGGACAAAAAAAATGAGTTGTCTTTTGTATACAAATTCCAAAAAAACCTTTTGGATGATATCTGATCTGAATTAGAAAAAGAAACTATTCCTAGTGAATTTAAATATATGATACTTTTGGAGAAATCAGCTGATAGTATTTTCCCAACAAGTTTTGAAGCTGAAGAATTGTATGAATTAAGAGTAAATGAACAAATAAATGAAAGACTAAACTACGAAAAATCACTAGATGTTTTTATCGAACATTTAAAAAATTTATTCAATGATTTTAAAGATCGAGATATAGTATTGATTTGATATTTTATGTGATCTGATGATTTAAAATCTTTAATGATGGCTCAAAATCAAACTAATTTTGAAAATCTATATATCCCAAGAGACATATTGGAGAAGTATTTTGATATAATGTCATATAATTATATTTTTGAAAACATTACAAAATATGTAGATACCAAAAATATTGTAATTACCGAACAATCAAAAACATCTAAAATTAAAATTTGAGAAACAAAAGATATCCTAAAATGGTCCAATAAGGCTGGATACAATTTCAAATCCATAAAAGAATTAAATCCTTGGATATTGGGTAATAGCTTACCAAAATGAAAACGAGAGATAACAGTAGTTAACTAGTTTTCAAGTTATCAAGTTAAAAGTTTTAACTTGATAACTTTATGACTTTCAATTTTATGACCTACCTACGATAGGCAGTCCTTCCGGCAGGCAGGGTTTGTTTAAATAAAAGTGGGGTTCTCTGTCTCCCTCCTATTGCAGGCGCGAATTCGCCAACCAAAGGATTGGTAAAAATTCGCGCCTACATTGATGGAGAGAATTATTCTTATATTTTTTTTATAAAAAAGGACGATTGATAATCGCCCCTACTTGATAAC
>CAZSQL010000065.1:0-2599 GCA_964609035.1 uncultured Candidatus Peribacteria bacterium | reverse complement strand
ATCATGGCTGCATTGTCGGTGCAGTAGATTTTTTGGGTAGGAGTGAGTAGTTGTGGGTTGAAATCTGAACCCCCTTCTTCCCCCTTCATAAGGGGGACGTTAGATTGATTTTTGAGTCGTTGTTTGTTTTGTAGTAGTTCTAATATGTATTCTTGTAGTCTATCGTTGGCTGAAACTCAACCAGAAAGTCAGATGGTTTTTGCTCAATATTTTAAAGCTGCTCTAACTAGTTTTTTGGCTAAAACTTCTACTACAGATTCTTGGAATTCGTATGCGATGTCTTGTATGTATCAAGGGTTTCAAAGGTTGGAACAGGTTTCAAAGGTTTCAAGAAAATTACCCCCACCACCGCAAGCGGTCCCCCTCCCCGTAGGGGAGGTATTTCAGTTATTACAATTAGTTTCGTTTAGATCTGTTATTATTTTATTTATTTGGCTTTTGACTCCAGAAAAACTGAAATTAAATTCTTCATGTGATAGTCGGACTCTATTTAATTCAAATTTTTTGTTGGGTTTTCCCAGTTTAGCTTGTTCGCTAATTCGCACTCATCATGGATATGGTCATCATAGCATTCTAGATACCTTGTCGAAACATTCTCATGCAGCATCGTCTAATGTTTGTCAGATTTGGGTGATGTTATAGATTCAATGTTTAAATAGGTTTCAAAGGGTTACAAAGGGTTTCAAAGGGCTGCAATAGGTTTCAAGGGTTTCAACAGGTTGCAATAGGTTGCAATAGGTTTCAATAGGTTTCAAAGAGCATGGTCCTTGCAGTCTTTGGGACCTTTGTAACTTTGTAACTTTGTAGCCTTTGGAACCCTTGCAACTTTGCGGCCTTTGAAACTTTGTATCCTTTGTGACGTGGTATATATTATTGTGTCATCATGATGCTGTTAGAAGAATCATTGGGAATTTTATTTCGTGGATATTTCTTTCCAAAAATAGGGCAAAAACATGTCATACTATATGATTTACTGGGATTATTGGTTTGTTGAAATATTCTCACAACAATGATGCTACAGTTTTTCAAACTACCAGTGATCATGGTAATCCAGGGTGAGTTGTGACTGATATGCTGTCTACATTTTTTATTTTATCTAGTCCAATTTCACTAAGTACTGCTATAATTTTTTCGCTATGAAGTCTAGACGCTATTTCTGGGACTACTCATCCAAACTCATTATGTTCTTGGACTTGCGAATATGCCAATAACTTTTTTACAGTAAAAGTATTTCAATCAAAATTGATAATTCATATAGATGTGTCATCACAGCTGGTTTCTATAGCCAAAGTAGAATGTTTTTTCATAAAATATTTGATTTTGTGTATAAAAATTTGCAAAATTTGTATTTTGTGACTATAATATATATGTATTTTATAAACTAAATCAAACAATGAGTAAAACAAATTTTTGAAAACCTTCTGATGTTACTAATAATGCAGAACAAGTTTGGATAGATAGATCTAGATTAAATTGAGAAAAAGATGGATCTTTTTGAGATGTATTGAAAAATGCATTAGCAAAATGAAATATTGATTGAGAAAGTAAGAAGGGAGAAAAATATATCTCTCGCAAAACTTTACACTCCCGCTGAAGACGGGACAGGTCGAGATGACAAATCCGTAACACCTGAAATTCAATATGACAAATTAGCAACAATTATGTTTGAGATAGTGAACTAAATTTGGTGGATAAAATTCAAAAAGGTGAAACAGTTGTTTTGACAAAAGAAAAACCAAACAAAAAAGATTTTGTGTGAGTCTATCGTACTAATTTTCCAAAAACACAAGAATGAATACAAAACATTCAAGAAACAAATGAAAATTTTAATAAAAATGAGACAAATTTTGTCCAAAAGAAAAAAGAACAATCAGAAATATTTAAAATATCTAAATTATCAAAACAAAAAGATCGTGAAATTATGGATAATTTTTTGAATAATGTTTTGCTTCCAAAATTAAAAGATGCTTACAAAAGTGCTGAATTGTTGGAAGAGGGTAGGTACAAACAAAGAGAAGCTTTAATGTGAGTATTGGATAAATCTTCTTTAAATAAGTGAGATATGGTTAGTTGATTAATTTATGAATGGGATAGTGCATCAAAAAGATATAAAGTCTTGGTTGGAAAAAATGGAGATAAAGTAGCTTGGGCTTATATAGATGATTTAGAAGAAAAAAGATCTTTGACCAAGTGAGAAAAGGTTTATTTTGTTGTAGAAAAAAATTCTTCATGAAAAAATATTTTGAAAGAATATTATCCTCAAAAATGAGACTTAAAGATTTGAGATGAAATAGATTTGCAGTTTGCTAATGTCTGTATGGATAAGATTTCAAAAACAGAAATAGATGCAGAAACATGAATTAGTAAAAGCAAAAAAGTAGGTACAGGATATTTTTTTGTGAAATTATGAGATTATTCTGCCATTTTACATAAAAAAACACTTCCTATAAACTATAGACCAGGTAAGTCATTAAAATTAAAAATCAAAGAAATATTGGTGAAAAATAATAAATTAATTGTTGAGTTCGACCAAAATGAATCTGTAAAAAATACAGGTAGTGTTGTTAATCTATTGAGAAATGATGCTCAAATTAGTGAT
>CAZSQL010000064.1:0-2696 GCA_964609035.1 uncultured Candidatus Peribacteria bacterium | reverse complement strand
TTCTTATATTTTTTTTATAAAAAAGGACGATTGATAATCGCCCCTACTTGATAACTTTTAACTTTCTAACTTTTAACTATTCTTACATCTCTTCTGGAGCCTCTATACCCAATATAGAAAGTCAATTTTTAAGTACTTGTTTTACAGAAAGTACTAAAGCCAATGCAGAATTTGAATCTGTTATTTTTTTGTTGGTGTTGTTGTAATAAGAGTTGAATAATTTTGAAAGATCTAACAAATATCTAGCCACATAGTTTGGCTTGTATTCTTGTGAAGCTTTTAAAATATAATCGCTAAATTGTGCTAAATGAATCAATATATCTTTCTCATAATTTTCTGTCAACTCTGATCCATCAAGTTTGGATAAATCTAGATTTCATTTTTTGAGTAAGCTACAAGATCTTGCATGAGTATATTGCAAGTAAGGTCAGGTCTCTCATTCAAAAGACAATGCCTCATTTGGATCAAACAATATTCTTTTGGAAGCATCTGGCAACAGCATGTCAAATTTCATGGCTGCAAAAGCTACTTGTCTTGCTATTTCAGATTTTTTTTGTAGATCAAAATTTCTATTCTCTACCATTTTTTCTGCTTCTTGCAATAATTGATCGCGAAGATCTGTGTATAGTATAACATTTCAAGCACGTGAAGACATCTTTCCATCTTTGAGATCTACCAATCAATATGAGATATGATGAAGTTGGTCATGAGGAAATCACATCAGTTCAAGAGTTTTAAACAGTTGATTGAAATGATGTTCTTGCTCCGATCATACAACATATACTGATTTTTTATAATTTGGAAAATCTTGTTTTTTGAGATAAGCTAAACCTATATCTTTGGTAGAATAAAGTGATGCTCCAGTAGATTTGAGAAGCAAAAATATTCATAATTTATATTGTTCCAAATCCATAATAATTGCTCATCACTCCCCTATTTGTGCTATTCAAGAATCTAGCAATTCTTGGACCTTTTGAATTCAAGGTTTTTCTACATCGCTTTCGTAATATCGTTTTTGGATATCACATCAAAGTTCTGCAAAAATATTTTGAAAATCTATCAAACATTTTTGACGAGTATCTTGTCGAATTTTATTTAATTCTAAATCTCCGTCTTCTAAATCTTTTTGAAGTTTCTCAATTTGTGGTTTGTATAGATCCGGATTTTCATCTACTTTGTTTGTAGCATCTGAATAAAGCTGTCATGCTCGTACTCAAAAATTATCACTTGGCATTTCTCATTGGAAAAAGTTGAGATAATATCGAATCCATTTAGCCACATGTGCTCAAATGTCTCCAGGATAAGCTACAGGATGCAAAGTATAACCAGCTCGCTTGAGACAAGAAGAAACCGTCTCTGAAACTAAAGCATTTCTGAGGTGTCATATATGAAAAGCTTTGTGTGTATTTGGTTGTCGTCATTCCAACACTATTTCCTGATTGTTTTGTGGTAATTTACCAAAATCATCAGATTTTTTTGAAATTTCTGATATTAACTCCTGAGCAAAATCTGATATAGGCAATAAGTAATTTACATATGGTCATACTGCAATAATCTGAGAATCATTTATCTGATCTACTATTTCTTGTGCTATTTGATTTGGCGATTTTTTGAGTTCTTTGGAAAGTTTGAAACATGGGAATCACAAGTCTCATGGTATGTTTTGTGGCACAATTTCTATGTTTGCCAAAATTTCATCCAAAGACAAATTGATAGATGTATCTTGGATTTTTTGTGCAAAATGTGTTTTGTAAGTATGTAGCATTTTTATTTTTTTAATGATGAATACTTAATAGTTAAGAATTTGTGTTTGTTTTTCAATGATTTGTTGAAATTTATTGAGTTTTAAAGAAAATACACTACTTTTGTAATGAACGCTCGCGCCTGCCTGCGGTAGGCAGGCCTGCCTGCTGGAAAAGGCAGGGTTTGTTTTACCCTTCGCTTGCAGGCGCGAATTCGAATTCGCGCCTACATTATCATCAAACAAATTCTTCCCCTGTACCCCAGGGTACTCTCTCTTCCTTCGGAATTCACCTTGTAAGGGGAAGTTGTTCGCGAAGCTAGTTGGGGTTAAATTTAATAACCCCCTACTCCTTCGGAGCCCTGCCTGCCGATAAAGGTAGGAGTGTTCCCTACAAAAAATATCATTTGTTGTAAGGGCGATTACTAATCGCCCCTACTTGATAACTTTATGACTTTAAAATTGATTCCGTATTGCAAAAAAAAATCAAAATATTATATAAATAATATATTACAATTACAATTTTTTAAATTTTTTGAAAAAAATGGACTTAAGACAAGAATGGGAAAACCGTGGATTGATTTATCAATTTAGCGATGAAAAGCTTTTTGATTTGTATAGTAAATGATGACAAAGTTTTTATATATGATTTGATCCTTCTGCAGATAGTTTACAGATATGAAACATGTTTTCTGTAATGGCAGCAGTACACTTGATGAAATATGGAAATAAGTGTTATTTTCTGGTATGATGAGCTACTGGTATGATATGAGATCCTAGCTGAAAAAGTGAAGAAAGAAATTTTTTGTCAGAAGAACAACTAAGACACAATCAAGACTGTATTTACAATCAATTAAAAACATTTTTGGATAATATAAAGAAAAATTATGATATAGATTTTGAATATGAAATGGTAAACAATTATGATTTTTTTAAGTGAATGGATTATTTAAAT
>CAZSQL010000063.1:0-2745 GCA_964609035.1 uncultured Candidatus Peribacteria bacterium | reverse complement strand
TAATTCAGAGAAAAAATAAGGATATAGAAATGACAAGGTATAATGAAAATATTCATGATGCTCAAGACAGAGGACCAGAAATTATATTAACAAAATCTGAAATAAATGTTGTTGAAAGTTTGATTAATAGTTGACAATTGGACTTTCAAAGTGGTTTTGCTAGTGTTTTTGTTGCAGAAGATGGTCACTTATTTATAAGTAAAAAATATCCTTTTTCTGGTAATATGCTTGAATATATAAATAAATATGCTCGTGAAATTTATGAAAATACTGGAATATGGTTTTGTTACCATCAACATAGACATAATCCAATAAGTGAAAAAAATTATAATTGATATGATGTAGATCAATTTATTTTAGTTCCTTGTAGTGTTGATATCGACAAACAGATTAATGAAAAAATTTAAATTAAAATAAAAAATCCCCTCCAAATTTCTTTCAGAAAGGACTTAGTTATTTATAGGGATATGACACATAACGTTTCGGCCTCGTACGATGTATGAAATATGTCGTGCAGGCCGTGTTGTGCGAGCGAACGAAGTGAGCAAATGTTTCATTTCTGTCTTTGTAAATTTGTAGTATTCCTTTAAAATTTTCTCTTAACTATGGATTATAATATATCAGAAGCTTTTTTATTTGGGGTTGGTTATTTCTTAATACTTTCTTCTAATATTTTGATTTTTTTGTTCTTTGTTTTTGATATAAAAAGCTAATTTTTTATTATATATATTACTCAAAAATCTGCATCAACATCTACCTCATCTCAATTTTTTAATAATTGAGTTGCAAACTTAGTTCATATTATGCATGGTTTTTTTAATTCACGTGCAACAATTGCAGCATGACATGTTATTCATCATTCATCAGTAACAAATGCTCATGCTTTTTTCATTGCAGGAAGGTGTTCGGGGGTTGTCATTGGAGCAACTACAATATCTCATTCTTTAACATCATGTATTTGATTATTGCGTAGCAATATAAATACTTTACCTCTTTTCATTCCAGGGAAAGCTATTTGTCATTTTATATGTTGTGTATTTAATGGCTTTTCTATATTAAAATAGAATTCTGGATGATCTGATGCATATTTCTCAATATTTATGTTTGCATGATATTTTGTGCCTTGTATTATACATGAATTACTTCTTTTTTTTAATTCATCTAAACTAGGTGGATTTTCAATTTCTTGCCATAATATACATGATTCATATCAGTTTAATTCAGGATAGATGTTAATTAAACTTTTGCGGATATATTTATCATTAGATGCAAAAAATGAATCAGAATCTCTAATTTCTAAAGCATTTTCTCTTATTTTGCATGGGACTCTTTCGTCGTATCATGCATAATAAAAAACAACAAATCATTTCATTTCATCAAAAATTCTTTGAATGAATTTTTTTAATTCATTTATATCCTTAGTATATCATTCTTCTCGTCTAATTTTACATATTTCTAGAAAACTTAAATATTTATTTACAATATGATTATAAAAGTCTATTCATAAATTATGTTTTTTAAGCAATTCTTCTAGATAATAATGTGTACAACTTTCATTTTCTCGAATTTCTATTGTTCATCAATGCATATAATGAACTACAGGTACTGAATAATTACTTATTATTCATTCATTATTAAATCATTCAATGAATACATTATGCCATGCTTGTTGAATAATCAATGTTGTATCTCTCGTATATGTTTTCTGGAATTTTTGTCTATTGTCTGAAAAAAATGTTGTCACTGGTCTTGCCTGTAAAATATATAGTTTTCCATCTTCTACTGCCCACTCTGTATCCATTGGCTTTCCATAATGGTTTTCTATATTTTTCGCATACTCTGCAAGTTCCAAGATGTGGTTATCTGAGAGTTTTTGACTACTCATGATTGTTGATTCAATCTGTTCTTCCTTGGTTCATCATTGTTCAATATCGAGAACTAGTTTTTTTGTTTGTTCAGAAATAGTTTTTTGAATAGTTCCTGTAATCTTGTCAATAATGTAATTGTCAGGGGTAATCATACCACTTACTACAGCTTCTCATACTCCATATCCTGCTTCAATCATTACTTCATCAGTTTCTCCTGATACAGGATTTATGGTAAAACATACTCAAGCCACATCACTATTAATCATTTTTTGGACAACAACAGCAACCTTAATATCTTTACGATTGATATTTTTTGATTCGCAATATGATATAATTCTTTCAGAATTGATAGAATCATGACATTCTATTATTTGTTCAATAAGTTTTTCTTTAGTTACAAAAAGATAGGTATCAAATTGTCCAGCAAAGCTATCGTCAATACCATCTTCTTTTGTCCCACTTGATCTTACTGCTACGAATTTACAATCAAGCTGATCAAACGCATGTAAAACTTCGTCGTCTCGCTCATGTGAGTTTAGTCAGAATGTTTTTGTTGTAAGAACAAATCCATTAGGCACAGGGAATCCTGCTTGAGTCATTTCTCCAAGAGAAGCTCATTTTCATCAGCATGTGGTGATATCTTTGCTTGATATTTCAGAAAACCGTTTAATCATTCATATAAAAAAACATATAAAATATGTATTTTAGTATATCTTAATACATTTTCAAAACAAGATTATATTATAAAAAATAGTTTCAATTATTATAGATTCAAAATTAGTTCTTAAGATTAATGACATCCCCCAAGTTGCCTCGGAGAGGCAAAAAAATATTTGTTTCAAAAGAAGAAATAAAAGGATATGTTACACAACGTCTG
>CAZSQL010000062.1:0-2819 GCA_964609035.1 uncultured Candidatus Peribacteria bacterium | reverse complement strand
AATAATCCCAAACTAAAAAGTAAATCTAAATGAAAAAAAAATTTTTAAAGCATTGGTTAATTTCAGCAATATTGTTATTATCTTTTATTCAATTTATTTATGGACAAGATACTCTTCCAATAGTATATACCCCAAAAGGAATCCTATGGGTTGTTCCTAAGCGAGCGGATGCGTTGCCTGTTAATGGTAACAGAACAGGAAATTCAGGTTTGAATCTGGCATTTGAAGATTATCATGTTATTGAATATGTTTTTCTAGATTCACTATATTTTACTGAACAACTAGACATTAACGGAATTCCAATAAAAAAACCCGTCTATCAAATTCGTTTACAAGAGGAGTATGCACATTGGGACATTAGTATGATACATCTTTTAAACAATTGTTATTATAATTTGTTTGATGATTATGCAACCCCATATAACTATGAATATAATAATGGCCAAACACTAAATCTTGATAATGGACTAATAGTTCTAGAGTTTGAAAATCAAAATTTTAGCACAACTCTTTTTCCACGTTCAGAAACAAGATCTTTTAATAAGCCTATGAATTTAATTTTGAAAAAATATGATATAAAATCCTATTCTTATTTTGCTTATCCACCAGTTTCCGGAGGAGATACTACATACCGAACAATTCATATTTTATGCCATTACCAAGATGCATTACCTTTGTTTTATGATCTACAAAACATTAATTATTTATATGATTACATAAGCATTGCAAGATCTTTTTTCTTTGGAGAATCAGATTTTTCAAACCCCTGTGGAGAATATAGTGATATATCTTCAGAAGAGAAAAAATCAATTCAAGTATTCCCAAATCCAGCTCAAGATGAAATTACTATATCAGGAATAACACCGGAATCTGTTAAGATGTATGATGTAATGGGAAAAATGGTTCTGTCAGAATTTAATTCAGAAACTAATAAAATCGATATTAAAAAACTACCTAATGGCCTGTATATTATAAAAATTATAACTTATAGTGGAGAAATATTTTCAAATAAAATTGTAAAACAATAGACACTTTGTGTAAATATAAATATCAAAATTTTCATTTTAAACATTTTTCGCCTATGAAAAAATTATTTTTATTCACTATTGTCCGATAAAAATTAAAAATAATATATTTTAAATTGTATAGTATTGATAATCAATTATTAAAAATTTCAAAAACAACAAAAATTAAAAGTAAGCCCCCTAGAAAAGGGTTAATTCTACTAAATTTAGTTCTTGTTTTTGCCAATCTTTTTCTGGATTTTCAAGAAACTTATTCAAATGAATGTAATTAGTTGATCCTTAAAAAGGATATAAACGATTGAATGTTAATAAAATAAGTATTAATAATGTAGTTTTATATTACAAAAAATCGTATATTTGTAGTATAAAAGCTTGCAAAATGATTGGAAAATTACCAGACAGAAATCAAAGAAATTTATTTCAACCTTCATTGGTTGATTTTATTGACATGGGTCATGAATTAGTCCTTTTAGCAGATAAAATGGATTGGAAATATTTTGAGAATGAATTTGCTCCATTGTATGGAACAACAGGTTTTCCAAGTGTACCAATACGAGTTATGGTAGGTTGCATTCTTTTAAAACAGTTGTATAATCTTGGAGATGAGACACTTGTTGGTGTTTGGATAAGTAATCCATACATGCAGTATTTTTGTGGGATGTCAGTTTTTCAACATAAATTTCCATTTGATCCGAGTGATTTTGTGCATTTTCGTAAAAGATTGGGTGAAAAAGGGATAGAAAAAATATTTTCATATAGTGTAAAATTACATGGTGCAGATACAAAACAAACAAAATTGGTTTTATCAGATACCACAGTTCAAAAAAATAATGTCACATATCCAACAGATGCCAAATTGTATAAAAGAGTAATCGACCAATGTAATACCATAGCCAAAAATGAAGCGGTAGAACAAAGACAAAGTTACAAAAGAGTTAGTAAGCAATTATTACGTGATACTTACAATTCAAATCATCCCAAAAGAAAGAAAAAGGCAAAAAAAGCAATTAAAAGTTTACAAACCATTGCAGGTAGGCAAGTTAGAGAATTAGAAAGGGAATTGACAGATATTCAAAGAGAAAGATATCAAGAAAAATTATCCATTTTTCATAAAATTTTAAGTCAAAAAAAGAATGACAAAGAAAAGATCTACAGTATTCATAAACCATTTACAAATTGTATTGCTAAAGGTAAGGCAGGAGTTCAATATGAATTTGGCAATAAAGTTGGTCTAATCACCTCAAACACGCCAAAACATCAAATCATTTTAGCAGTTAAAGCATTTACTAATAATCCGTTTGACGGACACACCATAGAACCACTTTTAGAACAAATGGAAAATAATACAATCCCATTACCGGAGGAACTAATTTATGATCGGGGTGGAAAAGGTAAATCAGAAATAAAAGATGTGAAGATAGTCATTCCAGGAAAACCATTGAAAACAGATACAAACTATCAAAAGCAGAAAAAGAGAAAGAAGTTTAGGCAACGAGCTGCAATTGAGCCTATTATAGGACATTTGAAATCAGATTTTAGAATGGACAAAAACTATTTGAGTGGAACTCAAGGAATCCAAATAAATGCTTTATTAAGCGCAACTTCTTGGAATTTAAAAAAGTTTATGAAAAAACTAAAAGAAGAATTTTCTTTTTTTATTTTTTCATTTATTTACAGAAAATTCACATTCGTTATACCTTTAAATTCCTTGTCTAAGTTTTGAGTTATTAAGGATCGACTAATTAAAGAGATGAATTCGACAAAAACTGACCAGATTTGAAAATGCCCAAGGTC
>CAZSQL010000061.1:0-2870 GCA_964609035.1 uncultured Candidatus Peribacteria bacterium | reverse complement strand
ATTTTTTCTCCATTTTTATTTGCCGAAATCTCTCCATTTTATTTTACCAGTTACACCTTCTTTATCAAACCATCTATTTTTTATAGATAGTTCATGTCTACTTTTTAAAAGAGAATATAGAATAATTGCTTTATCAGATATTTTGGGAAAATCTTCTAAAAAGAAAAAACTCGGCAGCTGATGAAATGAATTGTTATATATGTCATTAACTGAAAATTTCTTTTGACTGTACATTTTCTTCCTCCATTTCTTTAATAAATTTTGAATTGATATCTTCATTTTCTTTTAATTTATTTCAACAAAAAAAGTGATACAGATTTTGTATCACTCTTGACTTTGGATTATTCAATTATATTTATGTTTGAAATTTATCATTTCCATTATTTAAACCAATCCACAGTCATTTAAAACTCTTTCAATTATTTCCCATATTGCTAATGATGGATTTTCATTATAATATTCATAACCTTTATATTTTTGTAGTATATATCCATTTTCTAAATTTCTTTTCATAATCATCTTTGAACGTTTAACCGCATCAATTACATTTTGCAATGACGTTTTTCCTAGAATTCTCTTAAAATTATTCTCATGTTTATAATCATCCATCTTTTGGAAAGTTTCGCAGAATCCACGATTAATATATTGTAAGTAATGCTTTCTATGAGCTAATGCTCCATTACAATCTGTTTTATGAAGCACAATCCATAAATCAAAAGTCAAGTTAGAATACCCAAATTTATAATTTATTTGCTTTCCTATTTTTTTCGCTTCACTCATTCTATCAATAGTTTCTTTGAATTCTCTTACATGAGTTTCATCATTACTTTCATAATCTGATATATGATATATTTCAGTTTTCCCAGTTAGAACAATTGATTTAGCCCTTCTTAGTGGATTTTTTTGAACTGGACAATCAAATGAAACTTTAATTTTCGATTCAGGTGTTTGGTTAATTAAATTTTGAAGCCATTTTAAATACCATTGTTCTGTTTCTCCTTCTACACTAAAATAATACTTTTTTGTGTGCTTTAACCTCACTTTTTCTACACCTCTCTTTCTCTCGAGATAAGCTCCTCAAAGACTGGTGTAAAATCAATATCTTTAATTGCACCATATTGACTTATAAAATAATTTTTCATATAGTCTTCATGCTTTCTAACGCCCTTTTCACCTGTAGTTCCAAAATCTGACAAGGAATACAATACACTATTATTACTGTCATCATCTCTCTCTACAAACTTAATTTCATCTCTTCTAAAAATGTTAGAATTTAAAAATATAGGATTATGAGTATTGAAAATAAGCTGCGCATGTTTTAAGTTAATCTCATCATTATGGAATATATTTATAATGCTCATCAGTGCCATTGGATGTATTGATGCATCAAATTCATCAACAACTAATGTCCCACCTGTTAAAATAGCTCTTATTACTAATGGAAACATATTAACAAACCTTATAGTTCCATAAGATTCAAATATTTCTGCAGCAACAATTGCATTTTTTTTATTTTTTATATTTTCAAATATTGAAAAAAGTTTAGCATCTGCCTCATCCTCACTAATGACATATCCTAAAGCATTAGAGTTAATTCCAAATAACTTTGCAGCATTATTCGTTGTTTTTTCAATGTATACTGTTTGTTTTTGTGGATTTACAAATCTTTCAATAAGTTGTATTGAATCCGCCCTATAAATAACCATGAACTTATTTGAAAACCAATTTGATATCAGTTTAACAAAACTTTGACTAATTATTAGTTTAAAACCATTCATTAAAAATAGTTCTTCATCATTCAAACTATTCTTTGCTATCTCTACAATACTTTTTTCATTTTTTTTGATGTTGTCAGCTATAAATTCATTGATAACTTTAAAATCTCCGAAAAATAAATTTTTATCTCTAACAAAAATTTTTTCATTATTTACATGAAGCTCTTCATGTAAAACTTTTCTATTGTAGTCATTATCCAAAAAACAACCTAAATCGAGACTTACCTCATAATAGATTAAAAAATCATTTTCGATAAATTCTATAGTAAATGTTACTGGTTCAGAACAACTTGTAGCATTGTTTGGTATCAGTTCCAAAGCACTTGATGCTTGATTTGGGGAAGTTTGATCTTCTGAATTCCGAATGTTTCCTCTGAGTACAATAGCTCTAAAAGTATCCATAGCTCCAATAATATTGGTTTTCCCAGATGCATTAGGTCCATATATTACTGAAGAACACAACCCCTTTATACTCTTTCCTTTTATCTTTTGAATAAGCAAGCTATAATCTAATCCAGTCTGTTTAGGTGCAGCAGTCATAGATAGAGCTGTCTCCTCTACAAAAGACTTATAATTTTTTGTTTTAAATTGTAAAATCATATTCAACATCTCCATTCTGCAGTTTTTATGCAAAATCACTCTTTTATTATATTCAATATTTGAATATAAGTCAATTTTCAGATTTTATTTGCATAAATACAGCAAAATCGTTATGAAAGAATACAATTCAAATCATTATCACGCTACTTATATTATTTGCTAATTATTATGACTTTTGGCCTAACAAAAAAAGACTAACAAAATATAGTCTTTTTTCTATCACAATTAGGTAACATTTCTAAAATTGTATTTTGTACACTAAATCTCAAATTAAATTAGTTCTCTTAAAGTTCTCTCATTTTATTCATAAACGCGTTTTTTAAGAAAAAGCTACAACAATTTATATTCCTCAACAAAATAGCTATACAGTATGAAAACACTTAATTACATGTCTTTTATATTCAGTTAAAATCTATTACTGTTTTATATACTCCACTGGGAAGAAACAACTCAAAATCCGCCATAGGTGACTATGTGGGGGTTCAAATCCCTTCG
>CAZSQL010000060.1:0-3541 GCA_964609035.1 uncultured Candidatus Peribacteria bacterium | reverse complement strand
CTCAATGTGGTAACAAATGAAAAGCTGTCATAGATGAGTATTCACAAGAAAAAATCCCAGTAACTCTTGCATTTATAGGGACTAGTGATGTACAAAATTGTTTTTTTGTGAGAGCAAAATGAAATAGTATGGAACCAAAAATCCAAGATGGTGACTTAGTGCTTATCCGCCAACAACCAAACTACGATCCAAATGATTTTGTATTTATAGTACACAATGAATTACCAAAACTCAAAAAAATAGTAAAACAAGAAGATAATTTTTATCTAGAATCTGTGAATAGATTTTTTGACAATGTTGAATTATCAAAATATGATGACAATAAGGTTATTTGAGTAGTGAAAAAGATTATTAAGAGTGTGTAACGTCTGGACTTGGTCTGACGTCGCGATTTGCAGCGATGTTACAGACAAGTCCTGTTATGTAGCCGAGACGAAGGCGAGGCTTGCGTAACAGTGTATCTTATTTAGTCAGCATATATTTTTCTTTCTCAAAGGGGGTGTCTTTTATTCCATTTTTTCTTCCTTAAATTTCTTTATTGCATTTATTATCTGATCTGATATTTCTTTTGGTTTATTTCATAGTTCTGTTGATTCTAAATTAAATTGATTTATAGCTTTCTCCCATTCTATATTCTCTTTGCGTTCAATCTTTGTCTTTAGAATAACAATTATTGATAACATTTTTCACATTTGAGTCAAACATTCGCTTCGAATTCCTCATAATCAAGGAAAATATATTTGAATTAATGCGGCTATTTCATCGCTATTTTTCTCAAAATCACTTTTATCAAAAGCTTCGTTGTTATCTAGAAAAATAGTTTTTGGTTCGGTCATTGCTTTATATGAATTTTCAATCCATAATATGAATTTCTCTCTCTGATTTTCTAGTATTAATAGTTTTGCTATTATCTTTTCTGCGATCTTTTGGTATTTGAAATAAATCTCTTTTTCAAGAGCGTGTTTTCTATTTTTTCGTGAAATATATACATTTATGCAAATAACTATTATGGAAATGATTAATGCCAAATATTCTGGTTTTTTAATTAATTCTAAAGAATCTAACAAATATTTGCCCATTTATATTTTTTAGAAATAAAATTATTATTCTTTTAATACTTCTTTTTCTATTCCTTCTAAGGTTTCTGTTCGATAACCTTGACTGGTATATGGTCATAATGTACAAGATGCTCATTTCATAATATCCCAAGAATTTATATCTTGTTTAAATTCATACCATTCATTTAAAGTCATAGATGATAGCATTCTATCTTTTTGAAAATGATCTATACAGTAATCTGTTATATAATAATAATCATAATGAATTTCGTTAATTTTATTTGATATCATTTTTATAGATTTAGCTATTATACTATCTGAGACTGCTATTATTCTTTCAAATCTTGTTGCTTCTTTTAGGCCTTTTATGGAATCTAAAAGTTGTGTTTTATCATGTTTGATATCTTTATATATCGTTGGTTCTCAAGTTTGCATGGTTCTAAAAAATGATACTCATATGAGTATGATAACAATTCGTATAATTATTCTTTTCATGTTTCTAAATTAAGAAAATAAATCAATTTGAACTATACCCTTTTTGCTTCCTTTTTCAACTCGACCACCAATCCTTTGGGGATTGGATGTAAGAGTTGTGCCTTTAGGTGCAAAGGAAGATTGCCCTATGAGGGCAAAAACACCCCTTTAGAAAAATATATGCGTTCCGCTTTATGTTCCGGTTTGATTTTAGATACACGAGTATGTTACACAACGTCTGGACTTTGCCTGACGCCCCGACTTTCCGCTGAAATTTATTTAGGTCGGGGATGGAAGGTAAGTCCTGTTATGTGACCGAGCATTCATTGCGAGGCTTGAGTTAGGAAACCTCTTTCGTGAATTTATTGCTTTCAAGAACATTTATCCATCATAATTCTTTTCGTATTTTGATTTCATCATAGCAACCAATTGCTTTAGAAGGTATTTTGAGGATAAAAATGTCGATAGGTTTGTTATTAACAACTTTCTGAACTGTTGCGAATCATAATTCTGCGAATGATTCCATTCCAATATATCATTCGACTCATTTTTTATCCTCATTCATTAAGAAAAAAATATCGGCTTTCATTAAATCTGTGAAAAAATTCACATACAAATCTCTGTATTCATTGTGAATATTTTCTCATTCCAAATTCTTTGGATAATTTAATACTTCATATCCTTTTTCTTCTCGCCGTTTTTTTCGTTCTAATCATTTTTCTCGTAATGATCCACTTCCTGCTATGATGACTTTTTTCATGATGTTCTTGGTTAGTAGTTAAAACATGAAAGCAATAAAAAGAGGTTTCCTAATTTCACATAACTCGTAGTTGTAATAATGTTTCATTTGCTACTTACTTATGTCACAAATAGGAATGCTCTCCATAAAAAAAGTTAGTTGTGTAGTGTGTATTTGATTTTTAAATATTTTATTTTGAAATGTAAGAATTTATTAAAGAATTCAGTAAATAGCTTAGTTTTATACAAAAGTACTATATAGTACTTGATTTATACACAAAGTGTGTATAAATATTTTAAAAATCAGAAATTTACCTCACAAACAACTCATCCAAAAAACAAGCATATAATTCACCATTTACATACATACAATTATCATCTATTCAAATATCTCATTTTATTTTATTTAATTCTTTGTCTTCTACTTCTTTTTTCAAATCATTTTTATCAAAATTTTCCAAAAATGTTTTCAATTCATTCAATGCTTTACTCATACTTACTTTATCGTTACTTTGTTTTTTGATTATCTTAATGTACAAAAACATCATAGCAAATTTAGCCCTTTGTTGATTTGTCATATCATATCTATCATTTCGTTTGTATTGTGATAATTCTTTATAATCATTGATCATCTTATACATACCATTTTCACTAGAATTTTTCAACTCATTTGTCACATTTTCTTTCTCATCAATTATACTATCAATATTTTTCATTAGATATACTCTGGTTTCGTAATCAGCAAATATTTTCAATAGATTATTTGAATTAACTATTGTGCCATTAATATTATCTTTATCTGTTATTTTAAAAGTTTTTGAGTTTGCGAATTTTACAATTTCTCACTTATACAATACATTATTGCCATCTATACTATAATTGTTTCATATATTGTTTCAATCTCAATTATCTTGTGCTATTTCTCAGTTTGTGTCATTGTCCAAATTTTCTAAAACATTTTGTTTATTTATCTTCAATATTTTAAACAGGATTATTCGCACCATAAGAAAAATAAATAATATCAAAAAAGTTCTTCTTAGTATCAAAAGTATTTTATCTAGTCTACCTTCATTGTAATCGTTGTGATTTGTCATCTTCTATAATAAAATAAATAAATATATTTACAGAAAATATATACTTATTATAATATTTTTTTCAACACAAAAAAAGGGAGATTTCGCTCCCCATTTATTATGTAATAGTTTAATGGTAATTAGTTAGTGGTTTAATAGTAATTGTTAGTGGTTTAATAGTAATTGTTAATGGTTTAA
>CAZSQL010000059.1:0-3728 GCA_964609035.1 uncultured Candidatus Peribacteria bacterium | reverse complement strand
ATTTTGTGCACCTTGTTTGGTTAGCGCTTCATTTATAAGTGTATCTCTAACTTTTTCATACTCTTGTAGTTCTGTTCAACTTTCAAATAGCTGCGACAAAGGGATCATTCATCCTAGCAAAATTGGCCTTTCATTTCATGTATTTGGAGGTCTATCTTTCTCACTCATTTTAGTTTCTATATCTTTCTTTTGGGCTTCCAATGATTTTATATTTGCTTCTTTTTCTGCTACAAGATTGTCTGGAGAGTTTGATTTAGTTTTTCATCATCTTTTATCAGTTGTTGTTATATATTCTCCACTTTGAACTTGTGAGTTTACATTTTTCACAATATCTTTATTTTCTTTCAAACTAGTTTCAACCTTCTTTAACTGCTGTACTTCCAACTGTCAGTTTACTTTTTTTACCAAATAATTTCATTGTCAGGCTCATTTGTTTACCATTCTCAATCAAATTACCATAGATATTATATGAATTATTTCATTTGGATCATTGATAATTCAATCTCCAAACATAATATTGATTCCACTACCAAGTCATACAAGAGTTGCTGTTTCTAATCATATACTTATTCATTTTACTCAAATTATATTCCAAACTTTATCTTGAAAAACTAATTTATCTCATTTTATACTTACAAAGTCTTCTACAGTATCTAAAACTGTTTTTCAATCTCATCTTACTCATAAAGATAATGAATTCAATGCTCTCAAAGCAGTAATAAACAATATATCTTTTACCCACTCTTTGGGATTATCTAAATTGCTATACCATTCGTTTCCTTGTCTAATATTATGTAAAATATTGTAAGAAACATGAAATGCTGATCAATCTACTGCTCAAATAGTTGCTACTCTTCATAAAGTATTGACTTGTTGCCAACCTTTCAATACTGATACTCCTTTTGCTGCCAAATTTCATATACTTCCTGACACATACATTAGTGCAATTTGTATTGCTAACTCTTTTGCAACTCCTTTCAATGAATCTAGTTTTTCATCACTTAACTCTCGATTTCACAATCATTCAATATTACTATACATATCTACCTTAAGATCATTTGCTCTTGCTTGTTCAAGATTGTTTGGAAATGCTTTTATTGTTCGTTTTATTCATATTCACTTTACAAAATTTATAAGCTGTTGTTTTACTCAATATTCATATTCTTTATAAGTATCATTTACAGCTTTATTTAATATATCTTCATCATATTCAAATCACTTATGTTTCCATTCATCTTCTATTGCTTGTTTCATACTGTCTCTAATTTCTCTTACTATATGTTCTCAAAGTCTATTATCCAAAAACTCATTTATTTGGTTCAACCCACCTTTTATATCAATTCAATTCTTGATTAAATAATTATCTAAATCATCTGTTTTGTATTCATAAAACTCTCACATCACCTCAGTCCAATTCAAAGTTTTGTTTTGAAAAGCTTCTACTAATCAATCTACAAATTGCTCGGGACTTTCAAATCCTTCTTTGATTTTATGGAATCTTTTGGAAATATCACCATCTTTTTTTAAATCTTCATTATTCAATACATCATCTAATAATCAGTATTTAATCTGTCTTGAAATATTATAATCTCAACTATTATCATTTGTATCCAGATTTCTCATCATTTTGAGCATTTCAAATTGTGCTTGCTTTACATCTAACTTTTCACTATCAACTATTCAACTAAGAAAACTTTGCAAATTTCATAATTGTTCTTGAACTCATCAAAATCATATACTATTTATTCATTTTCAATAATCTATAATTTCATTTATCTGGGATTTCAACAAATCATTTGTTAAATATTCTGTATTTGTTAAATTTGTTTGAATATGGATAATAACATTTTCCAACTTAAATATATATTCATCTAATTCTTTTCCTAAACTTCTAATTCATTTAAATTCAATTCAATTATTATAATCTTTGAGATAATCATTGTAAATGTTCAATGTATCAATTATCAGTTTGATTTTTTCACCTCTTGGTGTTTGAATAAATTCTGCAATTTTTTCTGGTATTTTGTTGATTTCTTCAATACTTATAATTCATGTAATTTCATACACATCTCAATAAACTTCTACTGTTTTTGGTGAATTAGTACTATTGTCAACAAGTTGATTATTAGTTAGTTCATTACTATAATACAATCACTGTCAATTTTCAAATAATTCAAATTGTTTATAAGGATCTAGATGTTTGTATTTATCTTGTATTTGGGTGTCTCACAATTGCTTGGGTAGTAGAATTAAGCTTCAAGGAGTTAATACTTGTTTGTATCCCAATTCCATTAGCAATTTACTTATATTTCAATCTCCATAATACTTGGAGCATATATCACTTAAACTTTCATCTCATTGTATATGATGTAATACTCATTGCTTAATAATTTCATCTAACTCTAATTCAATTTTCTCAATTGCTTCATTATATTCCTTCAAACTTTTCCCATATTCATTATCTTTTCTATTTTGTATATCATTCATTCAATCTCTTAGATTGTTCAAGTATTTTTCTTCTATGTCTTTTGGTGCATTTAATGATTTTATGAAATGCTCTATTTTTCTCACCCTTTCTCTTATTTTTTCTTCACTTATAAAATTATCTTGATTTAAGTTCTCATTCTTATTATCAAATTCATCACTAAACTTATCCATTCACTTTTCCATTTGTTTATATTTTTGTTAGTATATCATCTGGATTGTCATTTTCTCTTGATTCTATATCACTAATTATTCTATTGTATCTATAAAACTCTTCAGTAAAATCTTGTTTATCTTTTTTACATTTCTTTTCTATTTCTCATAAATGTATTTCACATGCTGACTTTGTCAATCTTCTTTGTCTAACCAATTGCATCAAAGTATGATTTTCCTCTAAATTACCTCATAATGATTCTAGTATTTTATCCAACTCTTTATTTCACATTGTCACAGTTTACTAATAAACAATTATCAAAGTATAAATAAACTTATTACTCTGTCAATTAATTATGAATAATTTAATTAAATGAAACAATTTATAAAAATTCCCTATTATTTTCCACCAAATAAAAAACCCCCTTCGTGCATGGTTTGGGGTGAAGGAGGTTGAATTTGGGAAGTTTTGGTAAAATAGAAAAGGTCAAATAAAAATATTATTCAACAGTAATATAATCAACTTTGAATTGTGTTCAAAGAAATTTCATCTTTTCAAACCTATGAGATGTAGATGCATATCTAATTTCATTATTTACAACAAATTTATAATAATCATTTCTGAAACTGGTTGGTCAGTTGAAATCAATCTGCACATTTTCATAATTATCACAACATTGAGGATACCTTTTCCCATGAACTTGTATTCAATCTACATTTTCCAACAAAACCTTTCAATTATCAACATCTACTAGACTATAAAGACTATGAGCAGGTCTATGATTAGCAATTAGTAATAAATGTGTACCAGAATCTGAAATTAATGGGAAAACAGTTCCCAAAAAATCTTTGAACTCAATAGTTTGGTCTGTATGCTTTATGTAAAGTGAATTACCCTTGAAATCAGTAGAATCACATTGATAATAAAATGATTTTCAATGTTCATTGATTTCAGATAAACTAATTCACAAATTTGTAAATTGAGTAAAATTCCCTTGATCATCTGCATAGAAAAATGCTTCATGATGAAATCATCACTCTAAATCTATTCTTGAGTTATTAAATAGGGAAAAATAGAAGAAAGTTACATT
>CAZSQL010000058.1:0-3799 GCA_964609035.1 uncultured Candidatus Peribacteria bacterium | reverse complement strand
CTTGCCGCCGTACGCGGTCTCCTGGGCCTTGGCGAGCCCGCAGGCGCCCTCGGTGCAATTAATCATTTCAAGATTGATATCTCATGAATATCATTTGTATCTACTAAGATCTGTATGGTTGAGAACATCATATGCAAATCTATCTGCTGACAAAATATTTCTTTTATCATTTTGTCTATACATCAGCCAGTTGTCTCTCAACTTCTTTGGACACAAAACTAATACTCTATAATTCCTTAATTCATAATATTTTATTACAGCTAATGCCTCAAAAGTCTTTCCAAGTCATACACTATCTGCTAATATACAACCTCCATAATTCTCTAATTTATTCACAATTCACAATACTCAATCTCTTTGAAACTTATATAATTTGTTCCACACAAGAGTCTCTTTTATATTAGTTCTAGTTTTGATAATATTATCCTCAGATATTTCATCTAAGTGGCTCTTGAACAAGTTGTACAATGTCATATAATATATGAACTCTGGACTATTCTCTTTGTAAATATATTGAATATAATTGATTACATCTTCTTGAACACTTTCTGTCAACTCTTCATCATTCCATATTTTATCGAATAGCTGCAATGATTCATCAGTAGACGACTTTTCATCAGAGTAAACATTGAACTCTAATTTGTTAGAATTGGAAAATCACAGCCCACTAGTAGTAAAATCAAAAGTTCATTGAACAAATCATTCTTGATCATTATTTATAATATGAATAATTTTAGCATCAGTTAAACTTGATTTTTTAATTGATTTGAACATTGCTTTAGCTTTTATCCATTGGGCACACTCTTTTGCTATCATATTCTGCTTCAACTCATTTCTTAATTTAATTTCAAATTCATTTCATCATAATTGCTTTTCTCTATCAGTTTTTTCAATGTAAAACTCTTTTGCTTGTTCCTTTTTTTTGGTAAAAGTAGGTTCTAGATACAAAAACCTAAACTCACTTACATTATCCAACAAAAACTTCAATTTATCATAAGCAAATATTGTAAAATAAGATGACATTACAGAAATTTTGGCTCACTTCTGGACACTATCCAACAAAAAGTCACCTAATCTTACCTTTTTATTATCAATTAAAATATTCATCAATAGATATAAAATGTAAATATGAAAATAATAAGTATTTTGATCCACATTTCAATTGACTTTTACAAAAATCTGATAGAGGGTGGTATACAGTTTGTGCACATAATAAGAATAATTAATTAACAGATGACAAGACCTTACACAATTCTTTTTTCATATTCAAAATAAACAATAATCATTTCAATTTCATAGAATAAATTCATAAATATCTCTCATATTTACATGTATGAGTAAATATAGATTTTCTACTTTCATATAAAGAAAAAACTCTTTTTTGTTCTTTATAACTCAAGCATCCAAAATCTAATTTCTCAAAATGATATAACACTTTCCAGTATTTAGACTTATTCTTTTTATTTACCTCAACCTTGATTTGTCAATTTCTACTCTTAATATTATATCACAATATATTGATTCAATGAAATAAACTATTTATTTGAATCTTTTTGTAATGAACATGTAACTTCATTTTGAATATGTATTCTAATATTAGATTTCTATATACTAAAAGATTGTCTTTTTTATCAACTAAAAGAAAATCGTCCATATATCTCATATATATTCTAGGCTTAATTGTTTGATTTATATACCAATCCAAATCATACATAAAATAATTTGCAAATAACTGAGAATGTATTGCACCAATAGGCAGTCATTTATTTTTCATTGTTCTATAATTTGAATTTTCATCAAATAAACTATCAAATAAATTTGATGTTTTATAACTATCTATAACCATATCAATTGCATATCTAACCATATCATTTTTGATATATTTAAATATTTTTTCTTTTAGCAAATCATGTGATATACTGTAAAAATACTTACTTATATCTATTTTGAGATAATATAATTGTGATTCTTTTTTAATAATTCTTTCCAACTTCTTTACCAAATATTTTAATCATTTGTGATTTCATTTATTGTATCTAGTAGCAAAACTATTATAAGGTATTCTTTTATCTAATACTGGATAAAGAACATTATACAACATGTGATGCAATATATGGTCTCTCAATATAGGTGAATGTATAAATCTTTTTTTGTTATCGTATATTATCATCTTCTTATAATTTCAATGTTTGTAATTCTTACTTTTCAAGTCTATTAAAATATTATTTAGATTATTTTCAACATCTAATCAAAATAAATATGACTCTGATTTGTATTTTCTTTTCTTATATGCCTTTACAAATGATGTAAGCAGATTTTGTATTGATAAAAAATCCATATGATGATATGTGTATAACAATATTAAAATATAAATCAGATAAACTAAACAGCTTCCTAACTTATCTATAAACACTTTGTCCACAATAGGAACAGGGTCATATCCTGTAATTTTCCATTCATTCTTTCACTATATTGGTATAACCAACTTGAATGTGATAAAAATTACTCTGACACAACGAAAGCCAACATTGGTATTCTGATTAGTAGACTCTCGATTGAGATTGAGAGTAAACAAACCGGCATTAGCCTCATTATTACCATTACCACCACGAAGGAACTCGGATACTCCCAAAATATTATTCTATCTTATTTTTTATTCATTTACATATTTTCATTACTTCTATCCATCTATCTCAAAGATCCAAAAATACATTATCATTAGCAATTTTTCAGATTTTATGCAAAAATCTTGTAAACTCTCTTATAATAATTACTTTTTCAAATATTAATTCGATTATTGTTTTTCTATTTCATAAATTGTACATGTACCTATAAACCTGCTCCATCATATCCATAAAGACAATTTCAATCTTGTCTCTAAAATAATATCTTTCTTTCCTAGGCATCTTTATCATCCGCATAGATAAGAGAATATATATTTGCTCTAATTTCTCTTTCAAAAGGAAATTTTGAACAGTCTTCTCTTCCAATCAAATTGATGCTAATCATAATATTCTTTTTTTGGTAAGTTCATAATCCTCCAAATTAACATTTCAAATAGAAGTAAAATATTTTCATTTTATAATACTTTTTACATAATATTCTCATCAGTCTTTTTGTTCTTTATCTATAATCACATATCACAATAAATTCTCATTTAGTTTATTTAATCGTTTATCTGAAGAAATGACTGGAAATCATATTTTGATATTCTCTTTATCCAATTTTGTTATCTTGAAGTTAAAGTATTGAGCAAAAAAGAACGCTTCTTCATTCAAAATAATCCAAAAATTTCATTTTCTGATAACTTTGATAATATTTGGATATTGTGAGTTATATTTGTCTCGCAAGAGTTTAATTCTCATAAATTTTTCTTAAGATGATAAATCTCAATTATTAGATACACAAGTATTTAGTATACATCCCTCCCCGTATTTTGTAGACAACTCTTCAGAATTATGGGGAGGGATAATCAAGTAACCATCTTTGGAAAATTACCTGACACAACGAAAGCCAACATTGGTATCCCGAATAGCAGACTCACGAACGAGATTGAGAGTAAACAAACCGGCATTAGCCTCATTACTACCACCACCACCACGAAGGAATATTTTATCAGTACCACTACTATTCCGAACATATCCCATTCAAATATCTGATCATCATTTATTATGTATTGGACCAAAATTATTTGCACAAGTAGATGCTGGATTTCAATTCACATGCCAATAATTACTTGTAGTGCATAAATTTCAATTTCAAACATTTGCAACTAAAGTATTTGGATTATTTCATCTAT
>CAZSQL010000057.1:0-3895 GCA_964609035.1 uncultured Candidatus Peribacteria bacterium | reverse complement strand
TAAGTTAACAAATGCCTATTTAAACAACCTCTCAGGAGGTGAATAAGGACTTCCTATGTATCTTTCCTTAAATCTTTCAAAATTATCTTCATCTTGCAGTTTTTCCATTATTATTTTCCAGTACTCTCTGTCTCTAATAGTGATTGTTGCTGATTGAATCTCGTCTACAAAGTCATCTATTAGATTTGATTCGACTATGCTTTTTATTTTATTTATTGTTTTATTTAAATCTAACTTTTTAATAAACTCAATCCTGCAATCGTCAATCATGTTTTCTATCCAATCAGGATATTTTCTCTTATATATTGTCTCGAAATTCAATTTATAATCACGAAACTCATCTGCGTGATAAATATTTAAAGCAGTCTGTCTGTTCTTTAATTCATAATTTCTAAAAGTGTTCATGGAAACCTCCTCAAAATGTTTTAATTATCTTGATACATCCATATTACATTAATAAAATATCAAAGTCAATACTATTTTTTAAATTTTTTGTTTTAAATATGTACTAAAGACTCAGAACGAGTCTCTAGCTTAGTTATACAGACATTAATCTTTTTACTTTTTTTTAAGACTATCCAATGAATCTTATTTCAGACAACTCCTTACCACCAAATCCTTCCCATAACATTCTCAGCAATAAATCATCTGATGCTAACGCAAGTGGCAATTCTTTTACCAATACTTTTGTAGATTTTGTCATATCTATATTGTAATTGTTTGCTATGTCAGTAAACTTTTGTGAGTATCCATCTTGTTTTATGTCCGAGAGTAAATTATCCATTCTTGAAACTAACTCGTCTCTGTTGTTTTTCATCATACCACCTCTATTATTTGTTTTATATAAATCAAAAATTAAAAACTTATCCGAATATTGATTTTTGTACATAGTTCATTCTACCACCAGAGACTATGTAAATCAATACCAAATAAGTTAGATTATTGCGTATTTGCAAAATTTTATTCGTGTTTATTAACTTCTCATTCTAGGGATGAACAATCTATAGTCATGTTTCTTTACATAGGAGTACACTGACTCTAAATCCTCGAACGTTTTGTCCTGTTTATGTGTTTTGTATTTGTTCTTTCTATTCGATTGCTGGTTGACGTGTTCTAGTGAATAACCATTCCTACACCTTTCTGCAATCCATTCACCAAAACCTGTTGAAATATAAATTGTGTCCTCTGATATTTTGTTTACCTTTAATTCTTTGCACATATTATCATCTCCTATGGGGTATAATTTTTGTTACAAGAAACATAATCGGGTATGTGTCTTGATATTTTAACCATTGTTTTTATGGGGTATTTGTTTTCCAGTCATTGTTTTAATGGGGGTATGCCTGATGAAAATTTAGTCATTGTTTTAGAGGGGGTGCTTCTTTTTTAGCGATTGTTTTCCTTTTATGTATGTCTTGAAAATTTAGCCATTGTTTTTAATTGTCTTGGCAATTTGTCAATGCAGCTTGTAGCATAAAGCATCTAATCAACTCCTGTTATTGTGCCATACCCATTTGTATAAGCATTGACTTATTTATTGCTACACCTACATCAGATGGCATTTTGCCAATTGAATCTTTGATTTGACTCTTGTTCACTGGCATAAGTTGTTCAAGAAGTATAATGGAGTTCTCTCTAAGATTACCTGTTCCAGATTGTACGAATACATGTGTTGGAAGTTTTTTCTTTAGCATCTTGGATGCAATTGGTGCTACATGTACCGCTGGTGAAAACTTGCTAGCCATGTCGTTTGAGATTACTACACATGGTCTTATTCCACCTTGTATAAATCCAAAACCTTTGCTTAAGTCAGCATAAACGATATCAATGCGTTTAACAATATTGACTTCAGCTCTATTACTCCTTTTATATGTTTTTTCTGCAACTTGTGTTTGTGCATTCATCATATCATTCACATCCTTTCAGTTTAAGTTGGTTTGTTTTAAGCCATATAGCTCAAGGAATAATTTTAGGATTCCGTTAAGTAAGGCTTGTGTCGGATTAAGATTGGATTAAGTGGGAATTTAATTTACTGTTACTACTATTATACCATCTTATTTTAAGTTGTAAACATTTTTTATAATTTTTGTTATAGAATTTTATTTTTAGATGTCGAAATTTGTCGATTATATAGTTGCGTGTAAGTATTTTCAACCTGTATAGAGTTTTAAAAATTTGTCAATATTATTTAAATAATTTTGTTAAAAGAGTTTTATTTTTAGTTTTGTCGTGATTATTGTAGTGTGATGTGGTTTGTTGTGTCGGTGGCTCTGATTTACTATTAGTGTGTTTTGATATACAATGCTACCTATGTGAATTGATATGCCTGAGAGTAATATATACTGCTAGAGAGGTGATTGGCTTGTGTTCACGAGTGTTTGAGCGTCTCTAAAATTAACTAAGCTTAGAAGTGATTTATTTACATATTCGTTATAAAAGTTATACTATGAATGGTTGCATAGTGAATAGTTGGTTATGTGGTTATAATTGTTTAATTGATTGTGAGTTGCTTTGTGATTACTGATTGGATAAAAGTTCAAGGAATAGTTTCCTTCGACCGTTAAGATGATTATATATTTGATTCTCCTACATGAAGTTAGCTGCAATTAAGTTAATCTTGATTCAGTTGCACTGTGGTATAATTTATATTATATTTAATCAATCGTGTCGTATTTAAAAGTCCAAGGAATAGTTTTTGATGACCGTTAAGTGGATTATCTCAAGGAATAGTTTTTGATGCCCGTTAAGTGATTCGTGAAACTTCCAGCAATAGTTTTTGATGCCCGTTAAGAGTAAAAAAGTCCAGTAATAGTTTTTGATGTCCGTTAAGTGGATAGTATATCAGGATTGAAAAATTTTTGCTAAAATTTATTTTTTTTATTTTAAAAAAATAGATATACAATTTAGTTTTATAAAATTTAATAATATATAATTTGATTTCATGAAATTTGATAATATAAAGTTTTATCTTATAAGATATCTATATACTGAAATTATAAAGCTACTGAAATATAAAATATATATAACACTTTAAAAATATCAGGAGAATCTTAAAGCGTGAAGTATAAAAAACTATTCAAAACATTGAAATAATTATTACTTGATATCATACCCTAAAATTACAAGGCTTTATTTTTAGATTTAAAGCTATTTAAATGCTATTTTAATGCTATAAGTCGATGAAATATCGTAATAGCTTAAATCGTAAAATATTAGATTGTAAGGGCATATATGATTTTGAATAAGTATTTTAATCTATAAGGCGTTTTTGTTTTTGGGAATGCTATAATATTATAAAGTTTTATAACGTGCCTTAAATCGTAAAATAATACGTTGTTTTTTGGGTATGATGTCGGCTTCAATAGTTAGAATTGAATTTTTTTGAAGGTTTATAGATTTATTTATAGTTAGGATCTTTATGTATTGGATTTACTAGAGAATAAAAAAGGACATAAAAAAAGAGCATATTGGATAGTTTCTTTTTTTCCTTATGGTAGTGTTAAAAAAAAAATCAGAACCCATGACAGGAAAAACATAAGTTTCTCATATTCTAGTTCGCACATTTTTCCACCTGCCTTTTTTAGTCCTCTAAATAATAATAATGCACACGTAGCCCAGTTTGTGTATTATTGCAATTATAATACGCAAACGCGTTTACGTGGTCATCAAAATTTCCCCACTCATCATCATAATTTTTTTTGTTAATCTCAAAAGGCTTTACCCAGTTGTTATTAAAATTTGGATAAACATTTGACGGCACTAGGTATATTGATACACCTTTATTGTACAACTTTCTCGCAGTTGTTATATTACATTTTATAAAATTCATTTTCAAACCTCCATTAAAATATTAATTAGATAATCTATTGCATCTTCATAATCAAAAATTTGATTA
>CAZSQL010000056.1:0-4119 GCA_964609035.1 uncultured Candidatus Peribacteria bacterium | reverse complement strand
CTCCTACAGTAATAAATTGTTGTAAAATATATATTAGTATGGCGAGATGAGAGGTGTTGTACTGTTTTTTGTGAATATTTGAGTGATCAGTACTTTTAAGTAAATTCTCGAATCAATTAACATGGTCATAAATGTTTGTAAAAGATCAAGTCTACAAAAGAAGTGAGCTTCATGATTTATATGGCGGTAATCGCCAAGGTGGCATCTCACCTTCTCGAAAATCGGATGTGATTTTTTTATTTACTGGTGATTCAGGAATCGAATATGGATATGAGGATGGCTGGAAGGAAGATGGCATTTTTTATTATACTGGTGAAGGCCAAATTGGAAATATGGAGTTTAATAGAGGGAACAAGGCAATAAAAGATCATCTTTCTAATGGTAAATCTCTACACCTATTCAAAAAATTGAGTGGTGGCTATGTACAATATTGTGGAGAAATGATTTTCATGGGTTACCATCTAAAAGATGGTTTTGATAGGCAAAATAATGCAAGACAATTAATTGTATTTCATTTACAAAGAAAACATATTTCCAATAAAATGGGTATCTCCACAAAACAAATTTCATCTGAAAATTTAGCTCAAAACGCTGATAAATGGCAGAGTAAAGAAGAGAAATTGAATTATTTACTTACTAAAGTTAAAATATCTCAAAAGAGGGGAGGAAATAAAAAGAGATTTTAGTGGCAAGAAGTATTAGTATGATGTAAAGACGGAAAATAGTTTAATGCTTCATTTTTAAAACTCCCTGCACTATTTTTAAATAAATATTGAGCAATGTCAAATCAACATTCCGTCTAACGATCATAATTTATTTATACTTTTTTAACTTTTATATTATTACTCATAAGGGGCAAATTCAATGACTAGTGCTAATAAAATTGTTTTGCACAAGGATTTTAGAGAAACAATTGAAAATCTAAAGGACATAGGAATTAGATTACCCCCTGACTTTTCAGACTCAGAAATGGATTTTTCTGCTTATGTATTTCCTCCAAACGGTGACGTGGTTCAAAACATAGAAGAAATAAAAGGATACAAGTTAAACCCTAAGAATGGTGAATTTATTTCGAAGCAAAATTCTTTATTTTGTGCTTATGATGAGTCTTTAAAGAAATTTTCTTCATTAGAAGGTACAGCAGTTTCAATTTCTCATTCCCTTATAGTGCAGGATCAAATGGAATATATCCCTCAAGTTCTTCTCACATTTAATTTCTATACAAGAGCAAAGAAATATATAGAAGGTAATGACTTCATTAAGTATTCAATCGATCATGACACTGATTCTAAGAAAGACTATATTTCTGACAGGAATCTTTTTTTGCTAGAAAATGTACCTGCAGATTCTTTACTATTAATCGATGGGCCTCTTATTGGTGGACAAGTTAGTTCATCGGCTATTACATTAAACGAAGGGCTCTTAGAAAAAAATGTAATCCCTTTATTTTTTGTTAAAAATAGTGCAAGTAACTTGGTTATTAGTTACGTTCCTGCTCTTGAAAATAGATATAATTCAGATTTGCATTGGGCATACAGTACATTGAAAGTAGGTGAAAGGTCTAGTTTTTTTAGATATTTCGATAGTACTAGTGGAAGGGCAAAAATCTTCTGCTATTTGAAACCCTTTAACTCTAGTCCTCAACGAGTTGAAATGCATGAGGATACTTTTACTCGAAATGAAGGAACAGTAAAAGATTTATTGGATCTAGTTTATTATTTATTATTAGTTCAGGGGAATATGAAAAATCCCCAAGTGAGATTAATTGCGATTGCTGAGATGTATGCTAGACAAGCTTTAAAGCTGGTCGATATAGACTCTATGATGCAAAATTCTGGTATTGTTCCTACTATAAATCAAGAACGGTTTTGGTGATATTTTGGGATGGATTGTATTAGGTGAAAAAGGTGGAAATATTCAGCTTGTTTCGAAAAGTGAAGTTGATGGTTTATTGCCAAAAGGTTCATACCTCACCGTTGAAGACAAAAAAAGTAAGTTTATTTTAAGGGTCAGTGGAAGTAGTCAATCAGAACCATACTCTCCTTCACCTATGATCATAGATATGGATTTGTCGTCTTTAGTACCGGATCAAAGATGTCAAAATATAATCAATGCTTATCGTGTAAAAGATTTAAATGAGAGAGAAGATGGTTTAATTGACTATATTAAGCCCCAATCTTTGGCAAGAAGGTCTACTCAAGAAGAAATAGATCTTGCATTGGGGGACATAAATGAGGGTCCAGATGTATTCTTAGCTACAGTTCATTCAGGCAAAAATCAAATTTTGATTGATGAAAATAGCGATTATATTAAGGTAAAATTACCAAAAGATATGTTTTTTCATCAAACTTTAGTTTGTGGAAAAACAGGTAGTGGGAAAACAGTTTCGATTAAGTACCTCAGCCAATACTTTGTTGAAGATTTGAATGGAGCAGTTTTAGCTATAAATGTTAAAGATGTTGATCTATTAAAAATGAATGAATCCAGCAAATCTACAAGTCCACAGGTTTTAAAAGAATGGAAAAGTCTAAAAAAAGAACCTCATGGAATTAGTAATTTTATGATTTACTATCCAGCAAACACTTTTATTAGTCCTACAAAGGGAGTAAATCCTATAAACTGCCAAAAAATAACACTTGATGTTAAAGAAATTGATCCAGAATCTTTAACTGGTCTATTACAAGGAATATCAGATATTGGAGCCCAAAGTTTGCCTAATATTTTTAGATATTGGCAGGATCAGCAGGTGAGAAAAAACAATTTAGACGACTTCACTTTTTGGAATTTCGTAGATTACTTCCAGAAAGGAATATACAGTGACTGCACATTCGATACACTAACTGAAAATGGCCATAAATCAGAAATAAAACTACATAGAGGTACATTTGATAATGTGCTCCGCAATTTGAACTTGGCATCAAGTTTTTTTGATAATAGTGATGCCATATCATTATCAGAAGACGATATTCTTTCAAGAGGTAAAATGTCAGTAATTGATGTTGCAGGTAAAAATGGAATTCAATTTGGTTCAATTATTTTGAGGCATCTGTTGAGCAAAATAGTTGCTGCAAAAAGTGAAAAAAGATCTACCGTTCCTATTCTGATTATAATTGATGAAGTGCATCAATTTTACAATACAAATGCTTCTAATCAAGCACTTGGTGATTTAGATACAATTTGTAGAACTGGAAGAAGCCAGGAAATTGGAGTAATATTTTCTTCACAAAATCCAACAGATATACCTAAAGGATTATCATCGGTTATTAATTCCACGATATTTTTCAAATCAGATCCAAAAGTTGCAAAATCATTCGATGTGTCTATCACTGCCGAAGAAATGGAAAGCTTAAAAAGAGGGTTTGCTTCCGCGTCTATACACGATTTAGCACAAGCAAAAATATTAAAATTCCCTCTATCTTATGCAGGGGTCTTTGAGGAGTCATAATATGGAATCTAATTCAGATATTTTGGATTTGTTTGATTCAATTTTAAGTGATGAACTCGAGAAAAAGTTAATAAAACTAATTTTAAATGAGAAAAATTACGAAGAAATTGTAGAAGAAGTTCTTCGGTTGAATGAGTCGGGTGGTATAGTATGATAGAATACAAATATGAAATAATTAGAAATGAACATGATGAAAACACAGTATTTACACCTGATAAAATTCCAACCACTTTAAATAATCTAGTAAGAATTGAAGGTCCAAATTCTGTAGGAAAAAGCACTCTTCTTCATATATTAGCTGTTGGTTTGTATGGGCTAAAAAACGATAATATCCCACAATCTCTCAAAAGGAAAATGCGCAATCTATACGAGTCTGATCATCAAAAAATGCAATTCAATATAAGTATAAGTAATGATGACAAATCTTTAGAAATTATCTCTAAAAAATTAGATCCAGATATTCCAGAAATAGAAGTATACGAAATAGAGGACGGAAGAAAGCAGTCACTTAGCTATGAAACTTTTACTCGTAAATATCGTCTAATTTATGATATCCCAGAAAATCCGGCTGATCGCCTTAACAATCTAGCTATCGAAATTAGAAATTCTCAATTAATTTATGGAAACAAAGTTTCTTTTTTCAAAGGATATTTGCAAGAAACAATTTCAGCTAT
>CAZSQL010000055.1:0-4284 GCA_964609035.1 uncultured Candidatus Peribacteria bacterium | reverse complement strand
TGTATGGGATACGGGATTTGAACCCGTGCAACAGGTTTTAGAGACCTGGATCCTAACCACTAGATGAATCCCACATTCAAATTATAATTTTTAGTCAAATTTATCAACTGAAAAATTATACTCACTTCTAATTTAAATATAACTATTTTTATTAAAATGTTACAATAAATTTTAAATTTTTCACTACTATGTATTTTTTAATCTTAATTAAATATAACTATTTTTTATTAAAATGTTACAATGTTTTTTAAAAATTTACAAGTTACTTATCAATAGAATTTTCAATTCTTTTATTTTTATTATTGCTGGAAGTATAGAAAGTATTAAACATACTTTAATATAACTACTTTTTGTTAAAATGTTACAAAATTTTTTTAGAAATTTTAAACTTTAAAACTTTCTTTTCAGGAATAATCAATTTTTCTTTTGTTTTAGGATTGACACCTTGTTTTTCTTTTCGTAAGACTCTTTTGAATTTCCCAATCCCCATTAAGTTTAGAGATTCATTAACTTCTAATGATTCTACTGAATCAATAATTTCTAATTTGATTGATTCAAGAATTTCTTTTGCTTCCTTCTTGTTCAATTTCTCATTAGCTCTCAAAATGGCTTCGATTAAATTTTCCATATTTACTCCATTGTTTTTTATTTTCACTACTATGTGTCTTTAATTAAATATAACTACTTTTTATTAAAATGTTACAATGTTTTTTAAAAAAATGGTGGATAGAGAAGGATTTGAACCTCCGAAGACTAAAGTTACCAGATTTACAGTCTGGTCGTTTTACCACTCACGCATCTATCCTTAAAACTGTTGTTGAAAAAAAATTTAATTCCAACAACTTTACTCCTTCTACACATGGCAGACGAGCTAAAATTTCACTACTATATGTCTTTAATTAAATATAACTACTTTTTGTTAAAATGTTACAATAAACTTTAATTTTTTCTACTTAATTCAGACCATTCAATTACCTTGTCAAGCATTCTATCAGAATTACGATTCCACCAAAGATGTTTTGCTACTCTACCAACATACCAAAAACCTTTAATTTCTTCTACAATAACACCACCACAATCAATTATTCTCATACGTGCTTCAGGAGTATCATCTAATTTTTTGGTTTCAAATGAACAGTAATAAAACCTATCATCAAGTGGGGATTCACTACTTAGGTATTCTACATCAACACCATTTGATAAATGTACTGTAGTTCTTGTTGTTAAATTGTTTTTAGTTCTTTTTCCTATTTCAAACATTATTTCATCAGTCATATTTCTCTCCTTTATTTTTTACCTTATAAGGGAATATAACTACTTTTTGTTAAAATGTTACAATAAATTTTAATTAAAAGGAAAAATTATCACATATCCAACACTATTATTTTTTACAGTATTGTTTACTGGCTATGCAATAAAACTTTGAAAATCAAAACCCTCTTTTCCAAGTCTAAAATACAAATCTCCAATATCATTAGTAGTAATATTTGATTTGTTGCCCTTTGCAAAAAATGCTGGTAAGATATTTCTTTTTACAACATTATTCTTAATCACTTGACCAACTCTAAGTTTACTTTGGTAATTCTATTCTAAATCATAATTGTATTTTTTACTAAATGTTTTTAATTTCTATAAGAATATTTTATACTACATTTTTTTAATTCTCCTTAGATAGAATAAATGGAAAAATTATTTTACTTTTTTATCCATTAATTTTTCTATCCAAAGTAAAGTCCTAAAACTTTACTTTATTTTCTTTACCTAACTGATAAAGTATACACCATGCACATCCACCAACAATAGCAAGTACTGTTTTTTGTACTACCTATCTACCCTTTACAATTTTGCCTAATAATGATGTCTAATATGTAATCAACTCATAATTATTTTCTTTGCAAAATTTTGATAGATATGTTTTTTTCTAAATCTACTAAATAATTAATTCTAACTACTAAGTAATTATTCTTCTTAAATTTATCATGATTTAATTTCACCTTAGGTATATATATGCTTTTTAATTAAATATTTTTAATTTTTTTATATTCTTCAAACAACCATTTTTCAGCTCTATCATAAGTACATTCTTTACATTTAATTTGACCACCATCATCATGTAACCAATTAATCATTTTATCATCTTTAAATATATAAGCATTATGTTTTATTGGATGATTTGGTATGAAAAGTGATGGATAATGTAATTCTATTTGGTATCTAAAATTATCTTCTTTATATTGATATAACCAATTATTTATTTTTTCTAATTTAATCATTCATTATCTCCTTTAAGATGTACACTGTATCAGTTTTGTATGTGTAATTACCTTGTATATATTTTTTATCATTAGTTATTATTTTATTGTCTGTTGTTATTTTATAGTTTTCTTTCGATTCATTGTATTTATCTTCAAAGTCTTCACAATCCGCTCTTAGATGTTTGCCATAATCTACATTATCTGACATAATCTATTCCTAATTCACAGATTGTAGTTTCACTCATTATTATGAGCCAGAGCTTCAATCTCCAAAGGCTTAAAATCCGACAGAGCTTGCCGTATTATATTTTGTGCAGCATGTACATCTCTATCAATTAATAGATTGTTACATTCGCATTTAAACATTCTTTGGGTTAGTGGCATAAGGTGAACTTTTCCACAATCCATACATAATTTAGTCGAAGGAAAAAATCTGTCAACATACAGTAAGTCAGAATAATATATTTTTGACTTATATTCAAGTTGCCTTCTGAACTCATAAAATGAAGAATCTGCAATATGTTTAGCATATTTATTTTTATGTAACATAGCTTTTACATTTAAATCTTCTATAGCTATAACTGAGTTGTTTAATACGATTTCTGTAGTAGCTTTATGAATAGTGTCTTGCCTTTGACAGGTTATTTTATAATGCAATCGGGCTATCTTCACGGCAGATTTTCTCTTATTTTGAGAACCTTTTTCTTTTTTACTATGTTGACGAGATATTTTTTTTAGTTTTTTTAATAGCTTAGGTAAAGCTTTAGCTCCATGATATATTTTACCATTATCTAAGGTCGCTAACTTTTCTACTCCCATATCAATTCCGCATTTAGCGTGGTTTTTGCGTTCATGCTTTAATTGATTGGTTTCTATAGAAACAGATATAAACCATTTATCAGCAACTCTTGATATAGTAGAACCTAATATCTTACCATCAAAACGAAGTTTTTCACTCATTCTAACCCAACCTAAACGAGGGATAAAAACTTTTTTGTCGATTATATTTAAAGCACTATTATTTTTATCTGATCCATTATCCGGCTTAAAAGAGTCTTTTGATTTACCTTTCTTCTTAAACTTTGGATATCCAGGCTCTTCTCCGTTTTTTACTCTTCTAAAGAAATTATTAAACGCTAAGCCAAGATTTTTAATTGCTTGTTGTGGAACGGTTTTAGAAACTTCTAACATCCATGGAAATTGCTCTTTTTTAATAGAATTTAATTGTTTTCTTAAAGCTGACTCACTAATTGTATTGCCTTCTTGATATTGTTTTTGCCATTCAGCTAAAGCCCAATTATAAGCAAATCTGGCAACGCCACAACTCTTAACAAAAAATTCTTCTTGTATTTTATTCGGATTTAGTCGAATCTTTTGAGTTAACAGCATTTTTTAATCCTTCTATCAATTTTTTGTTTTTATGACTTCTGCTTCCATATAATCTAGCTGAAAAAACAGTTATTATTTCTAAAACATCTTGAGCTAATTCTTCTTCAAAACTGGGTTTTTCTCCCTGATGAATTATAACAACTTCTATTCCTTGATGAGCACACATAGAAAAAACTAGCTCGCTACCAAAGCGTAATAATCTATCTTTATGCGTTATAACTAATCGTTTCATCTCTTTTTTTAAAATTTTTTCCAGTAAATTATTTAATCCACTTTTATTAAAGTTTAATCCTGAACCTAAATCTTTAATAGTTTCAGCTTTCCAGCCTTTTGCCGCACAATATGATTCTAACATTATCTGTTGTCTGTCTAAATCATCTTTTTGATCTGATGAAGAAACTCTTGCATAACAAACAGTAAGAGATTCCTTCTCTGAAATATTTAATAATTTAAAATAATCATAATACCTTGTTCCGCCTGCTGTTTTTCTGTCAGGCAACAATTCACCTGTCTCTTCCCAGCTCCGCATTGTCCTGGGAGTTGTACCTAACAATTTAGCAGCTTCACCTATCTTTATTAGTCTTTTGTTCATAATGACACATTATGATAAATTATGATAAATTGTCAAGAACTATTTTTT
>CAZSQL010000054.1:0-4457 GCA_964609035.1 uncultured Candidatus Peribacteria bacterium | reverse complement strand
GATCAGAAAAAGAAATTGATGAAATAATGAGCCAAACTATCGATTTGAAAGAATATATCGAAAGTAGCAGACTGGATTGGGATGAGCATAAAAAACTTCTCCAAATGGAAGGATTTTGGCAAGAAATTAAAGATGACTTTCAAAGAAGAACCTCAGACAATATAGGAGATGAAAACAATGGCAAAGAAACAAAAACCACAAACAAAACAGCAAACACCAACACCCCAAAAGCCAAAGAAGAAGAAGAAATAATTGAATCAGAAAGTTCAAATGAAATGAGCGATGAAGACCTCCTAAAAGAACTTCAAAATATGTAAAAAATTTTTCTTGACATCTTAAAAAAAGTTATTATATTTTCTCTTGTAAGTAATTGATAATATAATAACTTTTTAATTTTTAAAAGGAGAAAAATAATGCTGTTTGATGACGAAATCTTTAATAAAATCTTCAATGATATTATTTGGACTGGCAACTGGGAGAAACAAATGAAAAATAAAGATGGTTCCTTAACTGTAAAATTTATTATACCTGGATACTCCAAAAATGATACAAAAATAACAACTAAAAGTTATCATAACGAAAATATTATTAATATTGTCTGCAATAATGAAGAATATGGTGAGAAAAAAATGTCATATAGCCTAAACAAAAATTATGACGGCAAAAGTGCAGAAGCATCTGTTAAAGATGGTGTCCTTATTATAACTTTTAAACCTAGAAAAGAAGAAAATGACGGTTATCTCATTGATATAAAATAAACTTTATCTCTCCACTTGTTTAAGCCCTTTGTTCATATATAAATAGGACAAAGGGTTTAATTTTTTAAAGGAGATAATCTGTTATGTCAAATGGTAAAGCAAAAGGCAGCGGCTATGAACGTGATATATGTAAATTATTAACAGAATGGTTAACAGGAAAAAGTAAGCCATATGTATGGTGGAGATCACCTTCTTCTGGTGCTCTAGCAACTATCACTGCACAAAACCCAAATCTCACAGGTGATATAATATCTGTCCTACCAGAAGGAAATTTCCTTACTGATATGTTTAGCATCGAAGTAAAAGTAGGCTACCCAAATAGCTCATTCAATAAATTCTTCTCAAATGCAAAAAATAACGAAATAGAACTATTCTGGAACCAAGCATACAACGACTCAAAAATAAGTAATAAAGAACCAATGCTCATCTATAAAAAAGATAGAAAAGAACCATTAATCTTTATTAATGAAAAATTAATGAAAAAATTCAATATGTTAAATGAGTTAAATTTCTTTATAATAAAATTTAACACTCATAAAGTGGCTGTGTTTAATCTAAAAGACTTTTTTACAAAAGTAAAACCATCTGATATAATAGGAGATGTAAATGGGTAAAATAGTAGTTGACCCAACAGAATTCTTTGATATCATCATAATTCTACTGTATGACTTACTAAAAAATAAAGATACTTCAGTTATTAAAAATGATGACGCAAACAATATGTTAGAAGTTTTTAAAAAAAAAGGCTTATATACTCATTTTATGAGATATTACCTACAACATAATACTCAAAGAATTCTTTATCGAAGAATTAAAAATATCTTTTTTAAATCTGACATCGAAGACTCAATAATAAGAATTTTCCCACAATTCCTAGATAATGTCGATGAAAATAAAAAATCAGATGAATTTTATAATATAAAAGATTCAGTTAGAAAATGTATGACAGAAATGAAAAATGTTAAAAAAAATAACCCAAATAAAATAATAACTGAAGAAAAACTAGATAAAATAATAACAAAAATTCTAGAAGAAAAAGGAATAATATAATGGTAGGAGAATTTACAGGTGTGGAAGATTCATCACCCAATGATGACGTTAAACTAGATGCTAAAATAGAAACAGGCACTACCGATGGCTTTAAAACTGATGTCGAAGGCATTATGGCTGATGGAAGCATAAAACATGGAAAAGATGAATTCCCATGCTTCAATGTCTCAAAAAACTCGTTCTTCCAAAATATGACTAATGGTAGAAAACGCATTAGATTCGAAAAAGATTCTAACGTCCAAAAATATATGCAAGGTACAAAATATAATAGAAAATTCTACGTGAAATATAAAGATGAAAATGGAAAAGAATTCGTTAGACCCGTTAAATAAATGCCTAACAAACATTCTTATCAACATGTTAAAACCTTTATAGAATCACAAGGCTATCAACTATTATCTGAAAATTATAAAAACGCACATGAAAAATTGTTACTAAAATGCCCTATAGGACATAGCTATGAAGTTACATATGGTAACTTTTATCGTGGTCAAAGATGTGCTAAATGCAACGGTGGCATTAAATTAACTTTAGATTATGTCAGAGAATTCATTGAAAAAGAAAACTATCAACTACTCTCCAACTCTTATAAAAACGCACGATCAAAATTATTATTAAAATGCCCTATAGGACATGAATACAAAACAAAATTTTATTCCTTTCAACAAGGAAATAGATGCCCAATATGTTGGCATGAATCTTCTTCAAGTAAAGAAGAACAAAATATCCAATTGTTTGTTAAATCACTAGGCTATAATATCATTTGCAATGACAGAAGCTTACTAGTTAATCCATTAACAGGTAAAAACCTTGAACTGGATATCTTTATACCATCCTTAAATAAAGCAATAGAATATAACGGTGAATACTGGCACTCTCTATTAAATAAACAAAAATTAGATAAAATTAAAAAAGATCAATGTAAACAACTAGGCATTAACCTGTTAATAATAAATGAAAAAACTTTTTTATCAGATAAACAACAAGAATTTAAAAAAATCACTATGTGGTTAAAGGAGTAATTTTAAAATGTCTAAAACTGTTTTGTTGGATGGTAATAACATTATGATGAGATCACTTTTTACTGACGGTTCTATTATATATGACCCAAATGACAGTAAAAAAGTTATTGACTATGACTGGAACTGGTTTAAATTTAGCATGTTTAAAACAATATACTATTCAATAGTACAAGCTAAAGATGTTTCAGAACTGGTATTCGCTGTTGATGGTGATAAAAATACAATATGGAGAAAATTATACTGGCCTAGGTATAAAGAAAATAGAAAAAAAGATGAAGCTGTAGACTGGAATCAAGTATTCACACAATACTGGTCCTTTGTTGATGATTTGAAAAAAAATTTTCCAATTAAAGTTGTCAAGCATAAAAATGCTGAAGGTGATGATATTATTGCTACTATAGTTTTAAATACTCCACAAAAACATTATATAGTAAGCGTTGATAAAGATTTTCAACAACTCTATGAAGAAGGTAGAGTTACCATCTATAGTCCAATTAAACAATCTACTATAAAGCACCCAAATCCAGAAATGTTTATTATTGAACAGTCTATGATTGGGCAAGCAAAAGATAATATCTTTAATATCAAAACTCCTTTAGATCATCCATTGGATAAAAGAAAACCGGGCTTTGGTGAAAAATCATTTGAAAAAGTTTGGGTTAGTGGTTGGAGAGAATGGTTAAAGAAAAATAATTTAGAAGAAAGATTTGAGTTCAATAGAAACCTTATTGATTTTAGACGAATACCAAAATCTTTACAAAAAGATATTATGAAACTCTATGAAGTTAAAAATTTCTCACATCCTGATAATATGTACAATTATATTAAAAAGCAAGAGTGGAATCACTTCTTGGATGAATGGACAAAAGTAGAATACATGTTTTTGGAGCTATATTGACAAAACAAAGAAGCATAGAAGAAATTAAAAATCTTTTTGTTAAAAAACATGGTAATAAGTATGATTATAGTCTAGTTCATACATCAAAAACCAAACAAAAAGTTAAAATTATATGTCCTATTCATGGTGTTTTTGAACAAACTGTTGGTAATCATCTGAGGGGTAATACTTGTAAAAAATGTAGCTCTAAAAAACGTTCACAGTTAATGACAAAAGATAAAGATGATTTTATTAAAGAATCTATTAATGTACATGGTAATAAGTATGATTATTCTTTAGTTGAGTACAAACATTCTTTACAAAAAGTTAAAATTATATGCCCCGTTCATGGAGTTTTTGAACAAACAGCAAATAGCCATTTACAAGGTAATGGATGTATTGAATGCTTTTTAGACAGACAATCAAAAGATAAACAACATTTTAAAATTTTATCTGTTAATGTGCATGGTAATAAGTATGATTATTCCTTAGTTGAATATAAAACCATGAAACAAAAAGTTAAGATTATATGTCCTATTCATGGTGTTTTTGAACAATGTCCTGATAATCATGTTCACGGGCAAGGCTGCCCAAAATGTATTGATATATCTTATACATCTACAGGTGAACAAGATTTACAAAACTTTATTAAATCTCTTGGTATTGATATAATAGATAATGATAGAACTATTATTAAACCACTAGAGCTTGATATAATTATACCATTATATAAAATAGCAATTGAATATA
>CAZSQL010000053.1:0-4632 GCA_964609035.1 uncultured Candidatus Peribacteria bacterium | reverse complement strand
GTAAACAAAAATCAATAAATATTTAAACGTCATTTTTCAAAGAGCGAAATCAAAGGTCTATAGTAAATTAAGTATGTCAGTTTTTAATGGTGATAATAGCAATTTGATGACAAATCTTAATTCAAATCTGAAAGGGCAAACTGAGCCCTTCTTACATAACCTTGGTAAATGAAACCAGTATACGAAACAATAATATTTCGATATAAAATTTTAGCAATATTTTTATCATCATACTCTGCGTATAATCCCGCTGTGGTTAAAAGTAATAAACATGCAATTTTTCCACAATATTCTGATGTTGCTTTTGCAAACTGATAATCTTTATCAGTTGGATTCATCTGCTCCCATATCCTGTAAGCTTCACCAGACTTAGAATGTGCAAGTTGAGATATCTGCAATAATTTATTTAAATCTTCTTTATTTCCGCTTTGGATGAAATTTTTAAGTGTTTTATCGTAATTGTTACTTAGAATCTTGGTTTGTTGAGAAACAATATAACTTGGGTCGTTTTCAATATTTACCCCCGCACATCCAAATAAATTGGGCAATATTAATATCCATATACCGAATAAACAACACAAAGACTTTTGCATAATTTTTCATCCACCCAATGCATCAAAGACAATATGATTAAGTGTTTTTTTTTATAATTCATCAATTGCATTTTTATATTGCTTTTTAAATTGTTGATCTCTTTCCATCTTTCTTTGTTTAGCTTCTTCTATAGATCTTTTCTTTAAATTTTCCTCACATTCATCAAATTGTTTTTTTAAAGGAACAAATAAGTAAGTAAGTGCAAAAGTTTCCTGAAAATATTCCAAAAGTGTTATTGTCACCTCTTCATCATACCATTCTATATCATTACTTTGAACTCTATCAGCACCTAATATTGATTTTAGAAGGGGGTTATCAACTTTATGGTATGGCTTAATTGGATTTCCATATTTGGCCGTTAATAATTCTCTAATTAGATCGTAATTTTTCCAATCACCATGTATGCATACTCTCCCAAGTTGATTATTAAAAAAATAATAATCTATATTTGTTATCTTAACATCACCAATAGTTAATTTTTCATTTTTCAATCTTCCCACTGTTACACATTCTGCATTACCAAAAGATTGATTTAAATCTATTTCAAAATCAGGAGGCATGTTTGAAATTTCATCACCCCAATGAAAATCTCTAAATCCTTTATCGCTCTTTATTTTTACAATAGCAATTTTGTTTTCATTTAATTCTTTGCGATCATTCTTAATAGTTTGAAAAAAACTCAAAATGAACAAGAAAATAATTATTCCAAATATAAATTTTTTAACACTAAAATTAGGAGGTTTTGAATTCAAAGGAACCTGATTCTTAGGTTTTTTTGATCTTTGGTTACTCACTGATTTATTTTCCTATAATATTTAAGATTTAAATTCTACAAATGAATAATGGTTCTTATCAGGCAAAATTTAGAAAATATTTATTAAAACTTATCATTTCCAAAAGAAAGATAAAGTTTTTTATTCTAAAAAAATAAATTTTCTATATTTATAATTTTAATAGTTTTTTTTATCCCATAGAATTTGAATAGGATAAAAATTTAAATTAATCGAATTTTTATTTTGAATTAATCTGATATAATTTAAATCCATTAAATGGAATACAAACACTTTAGATTATTTTAACTTGAATGATTCGAATATTAAAATGATCATCGAATTTTCGAGACAGGACTTATAATTGAACTTCAATTAATTAGTGAAAGGTCGAAAATTTAAAAAGAAAATCAAAAAAGTTTTTTTAAATGATTTTATTCATTAAATTTTTTATATAGAAATTTAATTTGTACAGGCAAAAGAAATCAATTTAAGTTTTTATTGAGTTTTAAAGGCATTAAAAAAATAACCCCTCACTTACCCCTACCTAAAGGAATAATAATCGATCCTGGATTAAATGAGGAAGTTCTGTAATAGATTTTATTAAGAAGTTTTATAATGGATTTTGTAAATAGGCAGTGGAAAAAAATAATTATTATTTGAAGATTTATTTAAATAAAGCAATGAATAAAAGAATAATCATGTAGACAAAAGGAATATAAAATAAATAATAAATACAGTAATATATAATATATTTTTAATTTTATTTACCCATTATTATACGGGTATTTATGTATTTTTATTAACCCATTTTTTCTATCCATATACATAATTTTTCTGTAATCAATAGCTTCACTTTCCCATTCTTCATTGAATGCTTTTACTTGATCAATAATTTTATTTATTAATTGTTTAAATTCATTTGATTCGGTTAAATAATTAAAAGAAATATTCTTTTTTAGTTTATAATACATTATACAATTATGATTTTGTTTTTCTTTCCCAATCTTATATAGTTCTGTTTCTTTTGGTAGATGTTTTTTATTTGGTTGCTTAAATTTCATAAAAAACAATCTTTTAAAGAAAAGATAAAAAATAAAGCTCTCAAATTTGCAATTATCTATAAAATCATCAAAACTTCCCGTTTTAATAACTTTATTTAAATAATATTTATTTGAAGTAAATTCTAAACGTAATCTATCAAGATCATCAAATTTCCATGCCTCATTTTGTCTTAGATTATCATTGGCACGTTCGTAAATTTTTAGCCTTTCATCAATATAGAATGAATAATTTAAATTCGATTCCTCATCACAATATATTTTGAAGTAATTGTTTTTTTTGCGTTTAAAAATCATATACTTTTTAAATAAAAAATACAGATCTCTCACCTCATCTGGATTTGAACAAAATAAATCAATAGTATATTCAACTGAAGAAAGTTGTAACATTTTAAATTTATCAAGCAAGGTTAATAGAATGAATGGGGTTGGATTTGACATGATCAAGAAAAAACCCCTTCTTCCTTTTATTCTGTTATAGCGAACTTCAATTATATTTGTGCAGACTGGCCAAAAAAAACCCTCTTTAAATTTTTTAGATTTCTTTCTAACTTGATGTGAATTCATTTCATCATCAAAATCATCTGCCGAGAATGGAAATTTATCAGATGGAATAGGACAAAAAAACTTAACTTGATGAATTATTGGCTCTATTTTAGTTATGCTGTTAAGAATTTTAAGGACATTATTATTCATATTAAATTATCTATCGATTTTAAAAATGAATCGAAATGAAATATGTTGAAATGCTTTTTAGATCTTATTTTTTATTTCTCGAATATTGGAAGTTTTATTTTTTGAATTTTCAGTTATAGTTTCAATCACTTTTACAGAATTTTCATAGTTAGATGGAGCTAGATGGGCATATCTTTCACTCATCGATATGGTAGAATGACCAAGCATCTTACTAACTTCATAAATTGAAACTCCCTTTTGGACTAACCACGATGCAAAAGTATGTCTTAAAGTATGGAATACAACTTTTGACTTATTATCTGAAATTCCCTTATTAAATCCAAGATCATTTACTGTATGTAAAAAAGATTTTGATATCGCTTTTCTTTTGTTTCCTTTGCGATCGGGAAATACTAAATCATCAGAATTGCCAATAGTCTTGGAATTCAAAATATTCTTTACCTCATTTGTCATTAATGGAAATCGATCCCTTCCACCTTTTGTATCTCTTAAAATCAAGCGATTATTTTGGAAATCAATATCAAACCATTTTAAATTAAAAATCTCCCCAGCTCGCAAACCACAATGAATAGATATCAATGCCATTTGATATAATGATGGTGATCGTTTCCTTAATTCAGACAGCAATAAATGAGCCTCTTCCGGTGAAAGATATCTATGGCGTTTATTGTCCTTTTTCGGTTTTTTTATGTTTTTTGTCGGAGATGTGCAATTAATTAATTTATTTTTATTGGCAAAATTAAAAACCTGCCTAATTAAATCGAATGCATAGCATATAGAACGAGCGCTTCTACCAACTTTTTCCATATTATGACGAATTTTTTGTAAATTAATCGTATTTATGTTTTTCATAGACATATCACCAATAACAGGCGATATCCAAATTTTAAATAAACTTTCTTCACGCATATAAGAGCGTGGTGTTACGGATAATTTTTGATTAGGGAAATATTGTTTCCAAACCGTATTAAAAGTTATATTTTCTTTTTTCTGTCTTTCTTTCTCCTTAGCTATATTTAATTTTTTTATTCGGTTATTTTCCTTTTTCTCTTTTAATGATGTTGGGCCTTCTCCTGTTCTATGAGCTTTTTTAAGCTCTGATAATATTTGATTTGCATATGTAGCATTTATTCCTTGTGATTCCCACCCCAAACCTTCTTCATACTGTTTACCCTGATGCATATAACGAATTGAAAAATACTTATCAGGTTTCCCTTTATATTTCCGTTCAGGACTTTCGTAATATCGGATACCAGGATGTTTGGTTTTATATTTTTTTAGTGTCGCCATAATTACCCCTAATTTACCCCAATATTTTTTAATAAATTTAAGAACGTGATTTTAACTTCTAAAACAAAAACAATATAGAAGTCAATTAATTTAAGGTATTTTAAAAATATGAAATGCAAATAAAATTCGGAAATTTATTTCTGAAAAGGACTTCGAATCCGTAGGCCGCAGGTTCGAATCCTGCCGGGCGTACCAATAAAAAACAAGGGTTAGCTCATTCA
>CAZSQL010000052.1:225-5149 GCA_964609035.1 uncultured Candidatus Peribacteria bacterium | reverse complement strand
TCGCAGTCTTCCCGACGTGTCGCGGACTCATTACATTCGCGCAATGACAACGCGCTTGCAATATGGGGGTAGATAAGAACAAAATCCCTCTACATTAGAGCAGCTCCCTTTAAGAAAGGGAGACAAAAATAAATCCCTCTAAAACAGACCTCCCTTTAAGAAAAGGAGACAAATTTTGTCCTCCTTTGAAAAAGGAGGGGAACCGCTTGCGGTGGAGGATTTATTTTTTTTTAGTTAGCAAAAGTTCAATTTTTCTTTCTTCTAACTTTGTTTCTAAGTCTAATATAACTGAATCTAATTTATAATGAACATTGTTGTTTGTATATCTTATAATTTTTATTCATAAATTATTTAAATATTTTGTTCTAAGCTCATCTTGTTCTCATTTTCGATTATGACTTTCGTCATCTATCTCAATTCACAATTTGAGCTTTGAACAGTAAAAGTCCAATATGTAATTACCAATCAATTTTTGTCTTAAAAATCTATATCATATTTGATCTTTCCTTAAAACTAAATTCCAAATTTTTCATTCTGCTTCTGTCATAGAGTATTGGTTTCTGTTTTTCTTGGCATGTTCTTTATTTTTAGAGTTGTAGTACAGTATCATATTTTATTTTTAAATAAATCCCTCTAGCTCCGCAGATTCAACTCCCTTTACAAAAGGGAGACAGAAAAACCCCCAATACAATAGAACAATGCCGCAGTGCTGCGAGACTCCTTTCAGTCGCAGGGGAAGAATTTTTATGGGAATTGTCACTACTTAAGAGCTAGGAGATTGTCCCCCTGTAAGGGGGAAAGTCCCGCTTGCGGGAAGGGGGTTAAATATAAACCCCAACTAGTTTTACAGAACAGCTTCCCCTGATAGGGGAAGAATTTCTTTTTACACATGTTTGATGTCGACTCAAATTTTTTGAAGATTTTCTATTATATTGTCGTATCATCTGAGAATAATATTTTCATTCATTATATTTGTGGTTCATTTGGCCATAATACCAGCTAGTACCATAGCTCATCATCATCTAAGATCGGTAGAAGTCACATAACCTCATCTTAATTTTGTTGGTCATATAACTAGTACTTGATGAGGGTTTAATATTTCAGTTTTTGCGCCTAGATTTTCTAATTCATTTAAATATCCGAATCTTCATTCAAATAAAGTTTCAAATATCTTGGATAGTCAGTTGGCCTGTGTAAGCAATGTTCCAAATATTGATTGCAAGTCGGTAGGGAATCAAGGATATATTCTGGTTTCAAATTTGATTGCTTTATAATTTTTTTTGTTGAATGAGTTTACTTTGATGGTATTTTTGTCCAAAATTTTGAAGTTTATTCAGATTCTGTCTGCAATACTATACATAGAAGACAAATCATCTACATTTACATTTTTTATAGTGATCTCACTATCATCGGCACCAGCTCATATAGCAAAATAAGTACCAGCAGCAATATAATCTGGTATTATGGTGAATTCTGGATTTTTGATTTGGATTTTGGAAGGTCTAACTACAATACTATGATCAACATTTAAAGTAATATCAGCTCCAGCATTGTTCAAAAATTTGATAACATCTCTCACATGAGGTTCTATAGCTACTTGATAGATATTTATCTCATAATCAAAATTGTCTGCAAAAGCCAAGTAAGTTAGTAATGCTTCTGTAGCTGTCACAGAAAATTCCTGCATCATAATATTTCTTTTTGGTTTTCAGACTACTTCATATGTTTTAAATTCCTCATTGGTAATTTTGATTCATGCCTTAACTAGTCAATCATCGAAAGTATCCAAGGGTCTTTTTCAGATATTACATCAACCACTACCGATAAATTTTACCTTACCGTATCTACACAATCAGTATGGTATAAGCAATATTGAAGTTCTAATTTTGGTCGCTTTATCCATAGTAAGATCAAAAAAATCTTTGGATTTGGATTCTGCTTCATCAAAAATGTCTTCTAGTACTTGCAAATCTACTATTCATGGTTTATTAGTCAATTTTACTTGATTATCCAAAAGATAATTTGCTGCCACAATTGGTAATGATGCATTTTTGCTAGCTCAAATCACAACTTCTCATCTAAGTCAACTAGAATAAGATATCTGGAACATGGAAAGTAGTTAAAAGTTAAAAGTTTGTAAAGTTTGTAAAGTTTGTAAAATTTTCAAGTTTACACTTGATAACTTTATACTTTTAAACTTTATACTAAACCAATGTATATTGAATGAGGTTTTGTTTTCAAATGAAAAAATCACAATCTATTAGAGACTACTGTGATTGTCAATTTTATAAATTTTTAATTTATTTTTATCTATAATACCAATAGCTCTGTATTGTTTGTTGATTCTAAAATAGTGTATATTGCATCATTTAGGATTTTTTTCTTTGAGAAAATTACCAATAAAAAATCATGAAAGTATATTTCTTTTTGCTTTGATATATTGTGCTGTAAGTCATCTCTTGTTTAAATACTCCTCTATTCATTTTAATTCTACAATATCATGTATAATCATGTTGCTTCTTTTATTTTATGTTTATAAATTCATTATCATCTAAATTCTTGATTTTTTGTGCTTGATTAATCATTTCTGGTGTAATTTCATCTTTGTGTAATGTCCCTATATGAGTATATAATAAATCTTTAATTTTTTGATACTGATCAAAATCTATCAAAACTGCTTGTGGTTTGTTGTTTATAAAGATAATCTTTTCTTTTGTTTTTTGTAAGTCTTGTATACACTGAGTAGCATTTTGTCTAAGTTCAGTTATAGAAAGATATTTTTCTTTTCACATATTTTTAATATTTATGATATAAAATAAGACGACGGTCCCGATTTATCGGGACAACGTCGCACTTATCCAGCTCTGCTGAATAGGAATTTTTTTAGAAATTCCTATGTGATAAATTTATTATATAATATTTAATTTATATATAAATTCAATATTAAATTTAATATTAAAGCTTTATTTTATTAAATTTTTAATTGTGTATCAGTATAGAATATAATAATATCAAACATTTTGTCAAATCAAATTTTGACAGAAAAAACACACAAGGAATTTTGTGTGTTTGAGGAGTAAAATTTTATAAATATTTCATTCTTTGTAAGAAATCAAAATCAATACTATCTGAAGCCAATACCTCATATTTATTTTGGAAACTATGATATTTAGATAATTCTGTGTTTCATTTTATTTCTTCTCATTTATCTATTACATTTAATATTTTTTCAAATAAATCTAAATCTATAACTTTATCTTTTCAGTTTCACTTACTTATAAGCTCAAAAAAATTTAGATAATTTAATTCTCATCAATTTTTAAAATTTGTAGCACTGTCTTTTATTGTTTTTTCATCAAATAATCATAGTAGTGGCTCACCAGAAGCTCAGTTTCTAACTTGATTTGTGTTTATAATCATATTAAACTTGCCTATACAATCTCTAAATCTCCTTAAGTTATCTGCATCCATTTTATTCTCACTAGTATTTACATTTCATTCTAATGTATTAAAAATAATTTCCATTAAATTATGTCAATTTCTGTTTAGATCTTTGGATATTACTGTTTTTTTATCAAAATCAATTATTGATTTGTCATAATTCCCCCAACTAGAGAAAATATCTTCTAAAATACTTTGTTCTGCTATGTTTTTTTCATTAAATTTTTCTACATAATATTGTAGTATTGCTTTATCTTTAAATTTACTAGAAATCTTATCATCCAATTTAGATCATAAATTTTTTTCATAATCCGATACATCAGAAGAATCGTCTATTATTTTTGATAAATCTACCTTTTTTGCTTCATCTGCAAGTTCATTATAATTTGGCAATTTAAATTTTAATTTCTCTCTTTTCCCATTTCATTTTCACATCACATAAGTTCAGCCATTTTCATTACTATCGTATCACATAAAATCATCCATTTCTACGTTTCAAGTCTTTATATTGTAATAAAGTCCAACATGTTTTCAGTTTATATTTCATCTAATATATATTTCCTGACTGTCTGCATCAAAATTGATTCAGTTTTTGGAGTCTATTTTAAAATCTTTTGCAAAATTTTCCATATTTTCGGTTGTTTGATTGAAAATGCTTGCTACAGATTTAACGCAATTTGATACTATCCTCTCTTTTATCTTTTGTTCTGTTTTCTCTTGTAAATCTTGTTTGTATTTTTCCAATGATTTTTTTATCTGATTATCTATATTCTCTATTATTTTAAGTTTCTTACTTGGATCTTTTATTATTTCATCTATTTTCTGTTCATTTATAGATCAATCATCATTTAAATAATCAATAATCTGATTTAAATTTGTTTTGTCTTTGGAATATAATTTTAATATTGATTTTGCATTGTCACCTAAATTCAAATTTTCTATATTATAGTCTGAAGAATTTTTAAATTTTTGAAAATCTTTGTTATCCAATACCTTTTCTCATTCTGCAATATCGACCAATGACATAGAACGCTTTGTAGAAAATGTACTCATCTTTGATTTTTTTTCTTGATCAACAAAATAGGCTTCCATTTCTAGCTGGATATCTATGTCTAGAGATTTATTCAACTCATTAAATGTTTTCACAAACTCATACTTGTTTTCAATAGGGGCTTCGTTGTCTTCTATCAACTTCTGAGCAGTAAAAAGATATTTGAAGTAAGCTTTAACATCAAAAGCTTTTTCTTCTAATTTACCTATTATATCTACTCATTTACTAGATTGCTCTTCTACTGTTTTTTGTTGAAAAGTAGTTAATTCTTCATCACTTCACTTAAATTTATCACTAATATTTTTCTCATACAAACCATCTAATTTTTCTTTTTGTAATTCTATAGTCTCTTTATCTTTTCTTTCTTCTTCTTGTTTTTTTCTTTCTTCTTCTTGTTTTTTTCTTTCTTCTTCTTGTTTTTTTCTTTCTTCT
>CAZSQL010000051.1:0-5387 GCA_964609035.1 uncultured Candidatus Peribacteria bacterium | reverse complement strand
ATATGTTTTTCCAAAGAGTATAAATTTTTAATAAAATAAAACGATGTAGGGGCGATTAGTAATCGCCCTTACAACAAAAACCCCACTTATGTAGGCGCGAGCACAGATTGCTTCGTCCCTCGCAATGACAACGCATCTGCAAGAGGAGGGTAAAAATAGTCGACAAAATATAGGCGCGAGTACGGATTGTTTCGCAGGCTTCCCGAAGTGTTGCGGACTCCTTACGTTTGCGCAATGACAACGCTCCTGCAATGGATAGGAAAAATAAATTGATTCATAGAGATTATTATAATCAAATTCAGATGATGTTTAAATGAAAGAGTGATTTACGACGTATAGATGTGAAAGATAGAATTTTGCTTAATAATTTTTACTTTATTAAAGGAATTTCTAATCAATTTTCGATGATTGTTTTTTCATCTATTCCATCAAAAATTGTTCACAAAAATATTGTAGCATAGCTACCAGTTAGCAATGAAAATGAAATTATTAAATCTTGTTTGAATTTATCTTTTTTATTTTCTTCTCGAGAATATTTTAGATTTTTTGGTATTGTCCACAAAGGTCTTCTAAAACCATAAATATTATATTTTTTGGCTGTATTGATTCACAAGTTCTCGTAATCAGTTTCTTTTAGTAATTCTAGATCTCTAAAATAAGATTTGGAATCTAGCGGGGGAGTTAGCATATTAAATCAAAGCATAGGTCATGTAGGAGTTCGTTCGTTATTATCTTTTAAATCTATAGTTTCTCAACTTATATAATATGGTTGTACAAAATTTTTTCATTCAAATTCTTTTTTGCACTTTTCATAGTTGAACAATACTATTTTTCATTCGTTGTAAATTCATACTTTTGTACCAAAAGCGCTATTATTGTTGACCATGATGTCTCATCACAAAAATATCTGTCCTTTTCTTCGTCTGTTTATTGCGTACTCATTGAAATACATACTTGCGTATGCTTGTAGCTTGAAGCGGATTTCAAAGTCATCTTTTTTGTTTTGAACTCCCTCAGTCCCCCTTTGTAAGGGGGATGTTTTTTCTTGTTCAAAGATTTCTTTGGAGCGATAAAAATTGCGATAACCTTTACCAAATCTTTGTTTACCAAAACAATTTGGAAATCAATTTTTTTGTATTTTTTTGATATTATTTTCTATCTTTTCTTTTAATTCATCGCTTATTTGTGATTTTGCTTGTAGCTTTATTTTAAAATAATTTCATGCATTTTTTCATACTGCCAATGGTTCGTCATGTCGTATTGTATTCAATATGGTCGTTTTTTGTCACAATACTTCCAAAAACTTTTGTTCTCAACCAATTCTATTCAATATTTTTTTGTATATACTAATCCATTGTTCTGTGATTCCGTTTTTGTCTTTTAGTCCGGCAATTCCCAATTCTTTTCTTTCAAGTCTGAGTCCATAGCAAAGGTGTTGTATTATATCCATTGTGTTTTCTTCTGTTTTTTGAAAATTTACAAAAAAAACATCACCTTTACCACTAGGTTTAAATCATAGTTCTTCTTTTACTATAAAATCTTCAGGTTTGGACTTAAATTGAAATAACATATGAGTCAGTCAAAAGTGAAAAGTTAAAAGTTCGTCAAGTAAATTACTGTTAATTCTTTTGTCCTCCTTCTTTAGAAGGAGGGGAACCATTTATGGTGGAGGATGTATTATAAATCCTCTATCCTAAAGGATGTCTCCTCCTTTACAAAGGAGGACAATATTGTGACTATTTTCTATTGTATATCACAAAATCTAATTCGTCATGTTCTTCTCTAGATATCTCTGTGAAATCTTTTTCAAATTCCGGGAAAAATGTATCTCAATCATATTCTTTTTTGATTTCTGTGAGATAAATCTTATCTGCCATTGGCAAAAATTGATTGTAAATACTAGCTCATCATATGATAAAAATTTCTTGATTTCTATTTTCTGATTCAAGTTTTTTTACAAGTTCTGGTATAGAGTGGAATATCTCTACTCAGTCTATATTGATATCTTGTCTACTTAAAACGATATTCCTTCTGTTTGGAAGTGGTTTTCAGATAGAGTAGTATGTACTCAATCCCATAACAATAGGATGTCAGCTCGTAGTTTTTCTAAAATATTGTAAATCTTCTGGATAATCCCAAGGCAAGTCGTTGTTTTTTCAGATTGTTCTATTTTGTGCCATTCATGCGATGAGGGAGATGATCATGATAGTTATCAAGTTAGAAAGTTAAAAGTTATCAAGTTAGAAAGTTAAAAGTTATCAAGTTATCAAGTTGAAAGTATAAAACTTTATAAACTTTATGAACTTGCAAACTTTGAACTATATTTGAGTGTAATTAAATTTTATTTCTCATTCGTCTTTTTCATCTTTTTTTATAAAGAAAGTTCATTGTTTATCTAGTTCAATTTTTTCTAAATTGTAATTTCATATACTTATCCTTCTAAGTTCTGTTAGGATTCACCCAATTCAAAACTTTTTTCAAAGTCGATATCATATAGATCTAATGTATGTTCCAGATCATACGTCCAATTTTAGTTTTAATTTAGGAAAAGAATATTCCAATATTTCATATCAATTTACTTTCATAGGTTTATTTTCTATGTTTTGTATTCATTCTCTAGCTAATTCATATAGTTTTTTACCATCTTTTTTCTTGGCACTAAATGGAGTCAGTGGTAATTCTCAATATGGAATTATTGAGTCAAGTTTGGATTTTATTTCTTCCAATGTTGGAGCTTTGTGAAACTTATTATTTGAAACTATTCCCAATTGTTCTTGAGTAAAGTTTGCTATATCTTTCACTTCGTTCGAAGATGACAAGCAAACTTTAAACTCTTCAAAATATTTTCGATAATCTAGATCTCGTGTATCTGAAATTTTGGAAAAATCGATTGTTGTGGTGTATGATTTGTCCAATCAAGTTAGTTCATGTAATTTTTTTGTATCTTTATCTGTTCATATCAAAAGTAGTCAAGTAGCCATAGGATCTAATGTACCACTATGACCTATCTTTTTTTCTCAAAGTTCTCTTTTGAGTGCGCGAATTATATCAAAACTACTTATTCATTTTGCTTTGTCTACAGCTATCAGCATACAGTTAGAAGTTAGAAAGTTAAAAGTTATCAAGTTTTAAAGTATAAAGTTATCAAGTAGGGAACATTATTCCCACTATTCAGTCCCGATGTTTAGACGGGATAGACTGGGACGCAGTAATCGCCATAACAACAAAACACACACTTATGTAGGCGCGAGCACAGATTGCTTCGTTCCTCGCAATGACAACGCGCCTGCAAGATGAGGTTCGCTAAATAAACTCTGCCTTGTCGGTAGGCGAGCCATAAAGTTATCAAGTTTTTAAGTTAAAAGTATAAAACTTGATGAACTTGATAACTTTTGACTATGTTGGGCTTGAAAAGATTATAAGAAATATTATAATACTTTCAACAACTATTTTTAGTTTTTCATTGAAAATTAAATAAATGGACCCTGTCACGATACTGATTTTTTTGGTTTTATTTCTTTTGTCTGCGTTTTTTTCTGGCAGTGAAACTGCTTTTATGTCTATACCTGAACATAAAATAGAAGCTTTTATTAAACAAAAAAAATTTTGAGCTAGAGAATTAAAGAAAATTAGATCTAATAAAGATAGATTACTTATTACTTTATTAATATGAAATAATTTAGTAAATGTGTTCACAGCATCATTAGCTACAAGTATTGCTATTAATTTTTCTAGTAGTTTGTGATCTGCTCAAAGTACTGCTATTTGAATTTCTACATGAATAACAACTTTGTTACTTTTGTTATTTTGAGAAATTTTCCCAAAGACTTTGGCGATCACTTATGCTGATAAAATTGCGTTAAGTGTTTCTAAGATTTATTTATGATTACAGATAATTTTATATCCAGTTGTGGTTGTAGTAGATTTTTTGATGAAAAAATTACAAAAACAGAAAGTAGAACAATCTTTGACTGATGAAGAAATTGAGGCATTTATAGATATGTGAAAGAAAGCGTGAATTTTTGAAAAATGAGAACATGAAAAGATCAAAAATATGTTGAATTTCTATGAGATTACTTGTGAAGAAATTATGACTCCTAGAGTCAAAATAGATTCCTTATCTTCTGAAATTACTGTTGATCAGGCTGTCGAACAGTTTTTTAATTTTTCACATTCTCGTATATTGGTTTATAACTGAGATATTGATCATGTTGAGTGGACTATAACACTAAAAGAATTGTTAATTTGGCAAAGAAAATGATTTGGTTCAAAGTTGTTAAGTAAGATGAATTTAAATCCTGTTATAAAGGTTCCTTTGACAAAACCTATACATGCTCTTTTGGATATTTTCAAAAAAATGCGTAAGCATATAGCTATAGTGATAGATGAATATGGTGGAGTAGCTTGATTGGTTTCTTTGGAAGACGTTGTAGAAGAGGTTTTTGGTGAGATACAAGATGAAACAGATGAGGAGATAGATCCAATAAGGACAGATGGAAACTGATCATATTTGTTTCAGTCTGAGGTTAGGATAGATGAAGTTTTGGAAAAATTTAATTTAGAATTTGAGGATGTTGATATAGATGAATCTGCTTTTTCTGGAGAAACTATATGATATTTTATAATGAGTTTTTTGGAAAGGTTTCCAAAAAAATGAGATGAAATTGAACTTTTAATCAAAAAACATGGAGAGAAATCAATCTTTTGATCTTTGTTTTTCAAAGTGATGTGAGTTAGAAAAAATATGATTTGAGAAGTTAGAGTTTGGATTTTAAATTAAAATTTCTTGTTATTCTTTGAGAAATTTATATATTGTTAAAAAATTTTTATCATATAGTCAATTGTTAGAATATACTATTATGGTGGAGATCGTCGTTTATTACCGTTGTTGGGTTCGACGTTTATTTTATTTTCTTATTTTTTTATTATGGTTAAAGTAGATACTTCAAAAGTAAAAAGATGAATGGTTTTACAGATAGAATGAAAATTATTTAAAGTTGTAGATATGTCACATACTCATATGGGTAGATGAGGTGCTACAGATACTTTTAAAGTAAAAGATATAGTATCATGAAAGACAAATGTTTTTACATACAATGCAGGTACTACATTAGAACAAGCTGAAGTTAATACGAATATGGCAGTATTCTTATATTCTGCAGGGGATATGTATACTTTTATGGAAAACGATACATGAGAAATGTATGATTTACCAAAAGAAAAAATAGATGATGTGGCTGATTATCTAAAAGAAAATTTGGATGTGTATCTTATGATATTCAATGGAGAAGTTCTTTGAGTAATTTTACCTACAACTATTACATATACTATTACATCTACTGTTCCTGGTATAAAATGAAATAGGGCACAGTCTGGTACCAAGCCTG
>CAZSQL010000050.1:0-5518 GCA_964609035.1 uncultured Candidatus Peribacteria bacterium | reverse complement strand
AAACAACCACTAATTATATGATATATTTTATCATGAATTGTCCTATGACCATATATCTTAAATTTTTTACAACATTGAGAAATTTTTGATGTTTTTTCACAAATATGAATATCATTGCTATTATTTATAGTTTGAATATGATTAAATGCTAAAATGATCAAAGAAACTGGTAAAGCGTCACTAGTGACATGACTTTGACAAGTAATTTTCACATCAGCAATATGATTTTTAATAGTGAAATTATTATGATTTACAAATATAGAATCGCTTTATATGGCTATAGCCATAACATTTAGTAGTACAATTATTATCATGAAGCTGATCTCAGATAAATGAGATACATGATCCGTGTATGGTAAAATAGCAATGTGATTTTTAATAGTACAAGATATCGTAGCCGCAATATTACTAATGTTAGTGTCATCTTTGGGAGTTTGAGAAAATATATTATGAGCATTGTCTGTATGAATGTTAAAATGATTTGTACTTATATTTACTGCTATACTAATATGAATATACATATTACCTAGATTTATCAAAAATATTGCTAAATCTCAAGAATTTTTACTACTATTTGCCATTGCATGGTGTATACTTGTCGCAGGACTATTCCATCATTTTGGCTTTTCTATGGAAATAGGAGCACTGGTAGCATGAATTACACTATCATTTTCTCCAATGAGATTTGAAATATCAGCTAAAATGAGGACATTGAGAGATTTCTTTTTGGTAATATTTTTTATAGTTTTGTGATCTCAAATGTGATTTGTGACAAATACACAACATTTACGGACAATATTAATATTATCATTGTTTATCCTTATATGAAATCCTTTGATAGTAATCATACTAATGTGAAGGATGTGATATGATAGTAGAAGTGGATTTATGGCAGGACTTACAGTAGCACAAATCAGTGAGTTTTCCATAATATTAGTAGCATTGTGAATTACTACATGACATTTAAACAACGATATATTATCAATTATAGTAACAATAGGATTGATAACAATTGTGTGATCTACTTATATGATTATGTATTCAGATAAATTATACAAAGTATTCAAGAAATATTTAAAGAAATTTGAAAAGAATGTAAAAAATATAGAAAACACAAATAATAATTCAAAAGATGGAGAAATTATTGTTTTTGGTTGTCATAGAATGTGATGAGATTTACTAAAATATACAAATAAAATAAAACAAGACCTAATGATTATAGACTATAATCCAATGACTGTAAAAAATTTACAAGATCAAAAATACAATGCTATGTATTGAGATTTACAAGATGCAGAATTTTTGGATGAATTGGATATGAGTAATACAAAAATGATCATATCTACTGTGCCAGATTTTGAAGCAAATGCACTACTAATCAAAACCGTAAAAGAACATAAAAAAATAGATCCAATCATCATAACCACATCTCATGAAATCAGCCAAACTTTGGAACTTTATGAAATGTGATCCACTTATGTTGTTACGCCATATTTCTTATGATGACACTATATATCTAAATTAATAAAAGAACATGGAGTAGAAAAACATAAATTTATAAAAGAGGCTGAGGTACACAAAGACAGTATCAAAGAACATAAATAAAATAAAAATCCGGACTAAAATCCGGATTTTTAAAATATTGATTTAAATTAACTTAAGATTGATTTTATTTGATCCTCTTTTAATAAATAAAACCAAAGAACAAAAACACCCACAAAAAATAGTAATTTATACCACCCAGACAAAAATAGAGGATAGTACATTGCGATAGCCATAAGTACAAAACCTGTAGTAAAGAAAAAAATTTCTAATTTTCTATTTTTACTAAATACAAGACTAAAAGTAATTAACAACAAGTATAATGTTGTCATAATCAAAAAAATGTAAATTTCTTTCATAAGTAATCATTTTAAATTTTTATTAATTTTTTATTATCAGTTAAAAAAAATAATAAAATAAAAACAAAAGTCAACAAACATTGATTAAAATTATTTTTATTGATTTTTTTGCTAGCTTATTTATACATTATAAGAATTATTTTTATAGATAAAAAAACTAATGCTCGAAATAAAAAATCTAAATGTATTTGTACAAGACAAAAAAATCCTAAATGATATAAATCTTAAATTTGAGACTGGCAAAAATTATTGCATCCTATGACAAAATGGTAGTGGAAAATCATCTCTAGCTCTTACTATTATGGGACACCCAAAATACACAATTGAGAATTGAAAATTGATAATTGATAATTGATGAGAAAAGATTCAATTAAATAGTCTAAGTCCAGATAAAAGAGCAAAACTTGGAATATTTTTGGCGTTTCAACATATCCCAGAAATAGAATGAGTAAAATTGTTTGAGTTCTTGAGAAATATATACAATACAAACACTTGAGAAAACCTTACTTTTTTAAAATTCAAAGAACTTATAGTACCTCTAGTAGAAGAAGTATGACTAGATAGAGAATTTTTGCGAAGAGATCTAAACGTATGATTTAGTGGAGGAGAGAGAAGAAAGGTAGAGATATTACAAATCAAATTACTCAAACCAAAATATATATTCTTGGACGAGATAGATAGCTGATTGGACATAGATGCTTTCAAATCTATCACAAAGATGATAGAGGAGTTGAACAACAAAGAAAATTGCTTTATTTTTATCACTCATCATTTTGAAATATTGCAAAATATAAATATAGATGAAGTGATAATATTAAAAAACGGAAAAATCAAAGAAAAATGAGACAAAAAATTGGTAGAAAAAATCAAAAAAGAAGGCTTTAAGCACTAAATATACAAATGTAAGGAACGCTCGCGAGCGTTCCCTACTAAAATTTATATAAAAAATATAAATATGATTCAAGAACTAATAACAATAGTCGATGAAAATGATAATCTAATATGACACAAACAAAGATGAACTTTAAACCATTGAAAAGATATATACAGAATATCTGCACTTCGATTAGAAAATTCTAAATGAGAAGTACTTATAGCCCAAAGATCTTATTCCAAAAAAAATCAATGATGAAAACGATGACCTGCTGTCGGTTGAACAGTAGCAAAATGAGAGACTTATGAAAAGAATATATTAAAAGAGTCTCAAGAGGAAATTTGATTAAAACTCAAAGAATATAAAATCTGAATAAAAGAATTTGTAAACTCCAAAGAAAATAACAATAGAAAATATTTTCGTCAACGATTTATAGCAAAAAGTGACAAAAAAATAGAGGAATTTAAATTACAAAAAGAAGAAGTAGAAAAAATTATGCGAATAAACAAACAAGATTTATTAAATCGAGTCATACAAAATCCCGAAGATTTTACAGCAAACGCTACACACTATATTAATTTATTTTGCAAATAAAATTATGCCACATCAAGAAATACAATTTTGATTTATAATATTATTTACACTAACATTTTTAACAAAACTAATATCCAGTAAAGTAAGTTGAATCAAAGTTATACAAATTTATAACAAAGAAAAAAAAACAAAACAAAAAATATTTGAATCTATACCAATTGTCTTTATCACAGTTATGATAGCAACAATATTGGATAAAATTTTTTTTCGAAATTTATGAATTTTAAAATCAAATATAAGTTTATATAATCCAACAATATCTATAATTTGATTGATAATTGCTTGCATATCTTTTATCTTCTTAATATCGTGATATTATCAATTAGGTAAAAACCGGAGAATGTGATCTGGAGAAGAGGAACAAAAAACTTTAATCACAAAATGAATCTTTAGCATTAGTCGTCATCCTGTATATGTATTTTTCATGCTTTTTAGTTTTAGTTTTTTTCTAATCAATGGTCATATAGAATTCTTTTTTACGTTCTCAGTAATAAGTATATTCTTGCATAAAATAGCTATACAGGAAGAACAAAATTTAGAAAAAGTATTTAAAGATAAATTCATAAAATACAAAAAAAAAGTACCAATGTATTTGTTTATAAAATCCAAAAATGTCTAAAAATCCAAAACTACTAATATTCCTACACGGACTTTGATTCGACAAAGATAATAATAAAGAATCAATCCAAAGATTAGCTCAATGATTGTGAGTTGAATATTTTTCATTTAACGGACTATTTGATAGCCAAAGAGATAGATGATGATACTCACGATTTGAAATAGATAAAGAAACAAAAAAATCAATTTTTAACCAAAAATTTTATCAATCAGTAGAATATATAAACTTTACAATCCAAAGACAGTTAGAAAAAAGAAATTTAAAACGAGAGGACATCATCCTTTGCGGTCGCTCCCAATGAGCATTTATGGCTATTTATGTTTGACTAACAAATGATAAATGTTGCCATAGCATCATAAGTTTATGTTGATTTACTAGAGAATGAGTTGATATAGATATTAAATCCAAACCACCAATAATTCGATTGGAAGCAAAAAAAGACACCGTATTATCACCAGGCAGAAAAAACTCTTACAAAAAACTACAAAAAGATTGAACTCAAATCACATACATATTAGATTCAGAATCAGATCATGATAATATCTCAGAAGATGCTATTAATAAAATAATAAATACATACAAATAAAAATAGTAAGGAACGCTCGCGAGCGTTCCCTACAAAAAAACATCATTTATTGTAATGGCGATTAATAATCACCCCTACATAAAAATAACTTTTAACTTGATAACTTTTAACTTTAAAACTTATTCAAAGTGAACTTAAAACAAACTCTCGAGAGTCCAAATAATATAAAATACGATATTTATCTAACATGACTCACAGAAGATACTGTTAGAAAAATTTCTGCTGATCAAAAAGAACCAGAACGAATGCTACAACACAGATTAAAATCACTAGAAATATACAACAATATGCCAATGCCAAACTGGTGACCAAATTTAGATTGATTAAATCTAGACGATATTGTACGATATGCAAAACCAGCATCAGACAATACTTGATACGCTACAGATCGAAACGATGTCCCTCAAGAAATCAAAGATAAATTTGATAAATTATGAATTCCAGAAGCAGAAAAAAAATATCTAGCAGGAGCCTGAGGACAAATGGATAGTGTAAATTTTTATCATAAAATCAAAGAAAAACGGGCAAAAGTTTGAGTAATATTTGAAGATATGCCAACAGCACTTCAGACTCATCCAGAATTAGTCAAAAAATATTTTATGAAATTAGTGCCCGCTACAGATCATAAATTTGCCGCACTACACGGCGCAGTACGAAGCTGATGAACATTTATATATATACCAAAATGAGTAAAAGCAGAAGAACCTCTACAAGCATATTTTAGGATGAATACTTATGCTGGGGGTCAATTTGAACATACATTGATTATTGTAGATAATGATGCAGAATGTAATTATATAGAATGATGTTCTGCACCAAAATATGATAAATCTTCGATACATGCATGACTTGTAGAGATATTTGTATGAAAAAACTCTAAAATGAAATATGCATCAGTAGAGAATCGATCAACCAATACTTACAATTTAAATACAAAAAGAGCT
>CAZSQL010000049.1:0-5707 GCA_964609035.1 uncultured Candidatus Peribacteria bacterium | reverse complement strand
TTAAACTACCAAATATAATTTTTCAATTTTTTCTACTGTTTTATCCCAATCAAATCTTTTCTCAGCAATTTCTTCTATTTTTCATTTTATCACATCTTTGCAAGCAGATATTATTTCATCTTTATTGCCAGGATTTATAAATTTTACCTTACCATAAACTACCTCAGGTATAGCACTAGTTTTTGTAGTAATCAATATCTTCCCCATAGCTACGCTTTCTGTGTGCACACTACCAAATCATTCAGATATTGATGGAGCAATTACGCAATCAGAGGATGCTATTAGTTTTCTTAGGTCTTCTTTGCTAAATCCAGTGAATATTTGTATATTGCTCTCTTTTCATTGCGCGACTTTAAGGAGTCCGCGACCATTCGGGAAGGTACGAAGCAATTTCAATTTCTCTAATATTCTTTTTGTTCTTTTTGATTCAATTATGTTAAAAACCATCATCACATTTTCCAATTTCAAAATTTCTGGCAATGCTTGTATTAAATAATCAATCCCCTTAGACTTACCAGCATGCCCAAAATACAAAAATACAAACTTTTCGTCTCGATTATATTTTTTTCTCCATTCAAATATTTCTCTGCTTTCCACATTTCTTGGATTCCAAAAATCTGTATCAACTCAGTTGTAGATTACACTTATTTTTTCATCTTTTACTCAGTAATATTGTTTTAACTCATTTGCTGTATTTTGAGACACACAGTGAAAAAAATCATATTTAAATTTAAAAATAATTAATTCAAATGTTTTATAAAACAATCATCACAAAAGTCATTTATATTTAAACCATAGTTTACCAAATACTTCATGAACAGTTAAAATTACTTTTTTATTAAATATTTTTCATAAAATACTGGCTGGTATTGCTCATCCATAGGTGCTTGCATGAATTATATCAATATTGTTTTCTTTAAATATTTTTTTTCACAATTTTACAGCAGATCGCATAAATCAGAGTCTAGATTTTCAAGTCCTGTAAATTTTTATTCAATTCATTCTTTCATATTCTTCTAATTTCTTATCGTATTTATTCGTTAAAATAATTATTTCATATCATTTTTTTTTCAATCTCAAAATAATGTTTTCAAAAACATTTTCCACACCTCATCTATGAGGCAAATAGTAGTCTAAGACAAATAAAATTGACTTCATTCAACAATCGTGTTATAAAAATTATACAAATATATATTTTAATCTTATAAAACTTCAACTTTTTTATTAATAATCATATCAAATGCTTATTGTAATATAATCAAAATATTCTTTTTCGTCGCACATAAATCCATATTTATTTTTAATTTAATTTTATTGCACTTGCTGCTTGATTGTAGCCCTCTAAAAAAGTCATTCAAAATTTGACAAATTTTATTTTTTCGACTATAATAGGTATGTAATGTTTTAATATTCATATCAAATAATATGAAAAAGCATATCTATAGGCATATAAAAAGTCATGGACACAAGGTCCATAAATGTGTTAAACACATTAATCATAATTTTCTTCACATCTGAGAACTTATATTAGTGTGATTTTTGTGATTTATGAGTTTGATGATGGCAAATACAACAAATTTACCAAACAACACTTCATTTACTTATCCATTACAAAAAGTTTCCACGCTAGAATGTAGAACCTTGTATCGAAATGATATGCCAGAATCATGTAAAATAAACTTACCTAGAATACACTGAGCGAATTATACAGCATACCAAAGCAACGAGCTTTACAGATCTATTTATACTACATTATGGGCTGCTCCATATTCTGATTCTTGGAATCAGAAAGTTTGAGCTCATGCTTGAGTAGATATTGCCACAGCTCGTGGAACACCATTGTATTCAATATGAGATGGTGAAGTTTATTCAGCTTGATGGAACTCTGCTTACTGAAACTTAGTTAGAATTAAATATATTTATAATTGAGAAGTAGTTTATTGAGTTTATGCTCACATGGATACTATTAGTGTAAAAGCATGAGATAAAGTTACTAGATGACAAAGAATATGAACAGTCTGAAATAGCGGAAATACATTTTGAGAACTATGATGATATCATGTGCATTTTGAGATAGCAAAAGATAGTTTTGGTAGACCAGCTTATGCGTATGCCAATTGTCCAGATTTGAGTAAATGACATTATAGAATTATACAAAATGGATTATGTAGGACAGAATTGGTTTCTTATCAGTATGATCCAATTAGAATTTTAGAGGCTTGATCTAGTTATGTTGCTCCAGTTGAGAAAAAGGAAGAACCAGTCAACGTTCCTTCTGATAATAATTTAGTAAATACCGGATCATCATCAAATTCATCTAATACAAACGCAAACCCAACAAGTAATAATTCAAACTCAACAAGTAATAATTCAAACCCAACAAGCAATAATTCAAACACAACAAACAATAACTCAAATTCTACAATAGATAAACGAAACGATATTATAAATAATAATCCAAATAATCACAATTCTCCATCTACAAACACAAATGATCAAAATAGTTCTAACACAAAACCATCAGAGCCTGATCCGATTAAAGACACTATAGATGAAAATCTAAAAAAAGATCCTTTGTTGATAGATTTAGATTTTACGTGACTTAAAGATTTAGCAGAGCATTTCTCTCGTCTTTGGGATGTGGAAATGAGATCTGAATTAAATCAAAGAAGTCTGATGCTGTGAGAAACTATAACATTAGATGTCGAGATATTTAAAAAATGAAATCAATTAAATAAAACATGAAATTATTACAATTGAGTATTAAATGTGCCATTTATGTTTTTGTTAAACAATGATGTTGTTAATACAAATATAAATTCATTGCAACTTATCACAAAATGAAAAGCTAAAATCGAGATTACTTGAAATAAGGTTGGTAAATCTACATTGGTAATTAAGTTAGATGACAAGAAAATTTGATCGTTAGATATAATTGTTAGATAATTTTATATATTATTTGAAATAAAAAAACCCAACAAATTATAATTGGGTTTTTTTAATTAGAAATAATTTTTATTCCAAGTTTTCTACTATTTCAGTTATTTCATCTAAGATATCATCATCCAAAACCTTTTTTCCAGTTCTCATATCTTTGATATTTTTTTGAATATCTTTTTCTAAATTCTCTAAAAGTTTTTTATCTTCATTTAGTAGTTCTATTAATTTTTCTTTTCATTGTACTTTTTTGTCTCCAATGGAATAAAAAGCTCAAGCTCTAGATATCAGTTTTAATATGATACCAGCCTCTATTATGTCAAATATGTGGTCATATCATATTCATCGTTTTACTGGTATTTCAGCAGTTTTAAATGGAGCGAATATCTTATTTTTTGCTGTTTTTATTTTAGCAAAGTATCAGATTTGTTCTTTATTTTCTTCTAATTTGTCTCATCTTCTTATCTCTATTCTTTGAGATGCAAAAAATTTTAAAGCATTACCTCATGATGTAGTTTCTGGATTCCCAAACATTACACCAATTTTCATTCTGATTTGATTTATAAATACACATATAGTTCAAGTCTTAGCCAAAACTCATGTTAATTTTCTAAGTCATTGCGACATCATTCTAGCTTGTAGTCACATGTAGCTATCTCCCATGTCTCATTCTACTTCAGCTCTAGGTACCAAAGCAGCTACAGAATCGATTACGATTATTTTTACAGATCCAGTTTTTGCTAATTCTTCAGCTATTTGTAGAGCCTGTTCTCCATGATCAGGTTGTGATAATAACAAATTATCTATATCCACGCCAAGTTTTTTGGCATAATGTGGATCTAGAGCATGTTCTGCATCTATAAATGCAGCCACTTCTCATCTTTTTTGGATTTCAGCTATTGCATGTAATGCTATTGTTGTTTTTCCACTAGATTCTGGTCAATATATTTCTACTATTCTTCATTCTGGATAACCTCATCCAAGTATTAGATCTAAAACATAGCTACCACTATGCACTGTGTTTACAAGTCATACATTTGAATTGTCTCACATTCTCATAATAGCTCATTTACCAAATTGCTTTTCAATGTTTTTAAAAGCCTCTTTCAAATTCTCGTTGTTTTTTGTCATTTTTATATATTAAAGTTAAAAAATATACAGTATAAAGTTATCAAGTATAAAGTTAAAAGTCGATAACTTGAAAACTATTTTTTCACAAACATCAAAGCCACGAACGCTTTATTTTAGTATAAAGTTATCAAGTATAAAGTTATAAAGTTTAAGGTTAAAAGTCCAAAACTTGATAACTTTAAAGCTTGATAACTTTAAAACTTCTAACTGTCTGATTGAACTGCTTGCTCAACCTCATTTCTTTTTTTGATTTTGGATACTAGACTGTAAACCATTTTATTTAGATTGGTACATTCTTCCAAAATATTATTTGCCACTTCAGGGGACATATATCACAAATCTTTTCCCAAGCTGATCATATTTAATGCCGTATTGTTGTATGATATTGCTACCAAATACAATCTAATCTTGGCATCATCATATCGCTTTTCATATCATTGTGATATATAATCCATCACTGATATAGATGCTCTTTGAACTTGTGATTTAAATCACCAGTCATCATCTGGTTTTAATTTTTTTTGGATGTTCAAAGTAATTTCTTTTGCTTTTTGTCGTACTAATAATTTTTCAAATTTTAAATTCATTTTCGTGTAATATATAGATGTAAAAGAGCATTCCATTGTCCGTCTTTTTGACAGAGTGGCTTCGTAGATGTTTGTTCAATCAAATATTTAAACAAAAAAAACAAAAAATCAAGACTTTTTTTGCTAGTTCAAAACTAGCAAATCAAAAAACGTCAAAAAATCAGTTGATTTTGTCAAAAAAGATTTGACTTTGTCAAAGAAATTCTTACACTGAATTTAGTAAAAAAGTTCTCAAGTTGAAAGTGATAAAGTTTTATGCTGATAATTTGATTTAGAAATTAAAATATATTATGACAAGAATTTATAAGTTTGAAGAAATCATCTCACGACAAAAATCCAAAGATTTGTGTGTAGATGTATTTAAAACATTTAGAACAAAGAACGATTATGCTTTTATAAATCAGATACATAGAGCTTGTATATCGATTCCCAACAATATAGCAGAATGATTTGAAAGAAAGTCCAATAATGAGTTTAAGTACTTCTTATACGTGTCCAAATGATCTTGTGGAGAAGTTCGTTCTATGTTATGTATGGCCAAAGAATTACAATATATATGAGAGGATGTCTTTGATGGTTTATATAACAAGACAGTAGAAATATCAAAATTACTATCTTGATTAATAAAAAAACTATAACTTCGCAACTTGATAACTTGATAACTTGATAACTTTCAAACTTGAAAACTTTACAACTTGATAACTTTCAAACTTTTTAACTTTTAACTATCTTACAATGGCTAGAAAACGTGAATTACTAGATGATGTGCAAAGAGCACTTATCGCTTTTTTCAAAAAAAACACCTCAGAGGAGGGGATTACACTTAGAGAAATAGCATCTGCTATTGGAGTAAATCATCCACAGACAGTTTTAAACAAGCTAAATCAACTAGTGTTAAAATGATATTTTATCAAAGACAGCACTTGATATAGACTTGTCAGGGAAAGTGTTCAAAACAAATTTGATGACATTATTCAAATTCCAGTTTTTGGATTTGCTCAATGTGGTAACAAATGAAAAGCTGTCATAGATGAGTATTCACAAGAAAAAAT
>CAZSQL010000048.1:2118-5903 GCA_964609035.1 uncultured Candidatus Peribacteria bacterium | reverse complement strand
CAGATAAAAAATCAAAAATAAAAATACTGGCAATACCGACCAACGAAGAATTGGAAATAGCATTAGAAACATTTAATATTATCAAAAAAAATGTTAAATAAAAAAACTTTCGAATTTCTAAAGTGACTAAAAGAGTTTAATGATAAAAAATTTTTTGAACTATACAAACCACTATATCTAAAAATTAAAAAAGACTTTGAATGATTTATTGATTTTGTAATATTTGAAACATCAAAATTCGATGATAGTGTTGTTTGATTAGAAAGCAAAAAATGTATATTTCGTATATATAAAGATATGAGGTTCCCAAGAAATCGCGCTGAACCTTACAAAACAAACTTATGAGCATACATATCCAATTGATGAAGAAAGTCTGAAGATGCATGATATTATATACACATAGAAAACAACAATAGTTTTTTTAGCTGATGAATTTACAGACCAAATAGCGAAAAGTCTAATAAAATAAGAAATAATATATATAAAAATCGAGATGATTTTAAAAAAATAATAAAAGACAAAGACTTGATAAAGGAATTTTGAGAAATAATTGAATATAGTTGATCTCTCAAAAAAATACCAAAAAATTTTAAACCAAATCATCCAAGTATAAAATACTTAAAATATAAAGACTGGTTGATAACAAAAAAATTAAGTAATCAAGAAGTTTTATCACAAGATTTCTGAAAAAAAATAATAAGATACATTAAAATTGCAAAAAAAATTAACAATTTTTTAAAATAGGAAAAAGTGACTTGAATTAAATTTGAGTTTTTATATACAATAACCAATAATAATTAACTTAATTAAAAAATATATGAAAATACAAAAAAACATATTTATAATAATATTTTCGTTGTACTTAATTAGTTCATTTGTACAATGACAAGAAACAACATATTATTGAGAAAATAATATTTTTTTAAATCAAAACTTTATTTGAATAGAAACAAATAAAAGTGATGTTTGGTTTAGATACTGATGAAATAATTTTTGATGATTGTTTTTTATAAAAAATATTGAATCTTTGACAAACCCTGAAAGTGTACAATTATGATCACAAACAAAAATATGTAAGAAAAAGATAAATGGTATATATTACAACAATCAAAGATGAATGAGATTTCGACCATTAGACATAAATAGCTTAAATACATTAAAAAATATTCCATGAAATTATGATGACACACAATTAAGTTGATGATTTTTCACAGATTGTGAATCATACCCAAGCAATCGAATATACTGAAATATAACACATACAGTTTGATGATATAATTATGAACTAATTGCTTGAGTAGAATTAAACTTTGGATGGAACACTTATTTTAATTTTTGATGAATCTTAAATTTACCAAGACTATGACAAGCACTGTCTCTAACACCGACGCACAACTGAATATTTCTATCATGACACATATTTGACAACTATTGATGAATATGAATGGTTCGATGAAGTTGAAACTGCGTAGATATTTGGCAAGTAGATCCAAACAACATATGTTCTTGAGAAGTTTTTATACAATATAGTAATTGTGGAAATATAAAAACAGATATTTGAAAAAAGAACTGTGACGAACAACATCAATCAGCATGAGTTTTTTGTAAATATAGTGATGAACAATATATTGATAGATGAATATTTACAGATACAAAAACACACCGGTGACTTAACTACATAGAAATAATGCGTAAATCTTGTCTACATAGGTGAAAAGAAACAAATAAATGACTGTGGACATACTATCCAGACGACTACATAAAAAAATCTGAGGTAATAAAAACCTTGGTAAAAATAATGTGAATCGCATTTAATGACTTTCAAATTGAATCAGAAGATAAAGAATATCCTTTTAATATAATATTTGAGGATGTACAAAAAGATAATCGATTTAGTTGGTATACAAGTTATGCATTCAATATAGGTCTTACAGATTGATTATATAAATCAGTAAACAATAAAAAATATTTAAGTCCTGATGATTATTTAAATAGATACGATACTGTTAAAAAATTAATAGAAACATACAATGCTATAAACTGATGAACAATAAAATTAAACAACAAAACAAATCTAACTGATTTGAAAACTACAGATCCATATTACAACTATATAAGACAAGCTGAATCTTTGTGAATAATTATATGATACAAACAAAAAGATGGAACATATAGATTTGAGTGAAACAGGAATATAACTAGAGCTGAATTTGCTAAAATAGTTTCAATGCCTTTTGCATTATTACTACTTTGATATTAAAGAAATTTTAGATAACATTTTTTGACAAAAAAAAAGTTCTGATTATAATAATATAAATTTATATCAGAATTTTTTGAAAATGAAAAAAAACAAAGCTAAAAAATCTAATTTAATCCTAAAAAATCTAATAGTATTTATATTATGATGATTTTTTGTTTTATCTACAACACAAGGTTTTACACTAATCAAATCAAGTGTATGAAATGCTGTACAGTACATAAAGCAGACAATTTTTACAGATTCTGGAATAAATACTTGAACCAGACTCATGGACATAAATGCAGCATCTGGATATATTTGGATAAATACATGATTACTTAGTAATTGAATTTCTTTTAATCAAAGATTTTTAGCATTAGACAATAATTGAGGTTTGATATATGCAAATGCTCAACAATCTCCAAACTATTATGTAAATTGAATAAATTTTGATAGTTGAAGTAAAATATTAAGTTTGAGTGTAAATTGATATTGAATTGTAACTTGAAGATTAGAGTGAATACAATGAGCAACTTGATCACAATGACCTCAAGGTATTCAATGACTACAATGAGAACAATGACCTCAAGGCCCTACTTGACCTAAATGAAATACCGGTGATACTTGACCCCAAGGGAATGAAGGTGAACAGTGAATTCAAGGTGTTCAAGGAATATTCTGAACTTGAATAACAAATGCTTATATAGAAACCTGAGTATTATATATAGTATATTCTGGATATTATAATACTTGAATATGGTCTGGATATATATGAATAGAGCCATCATGAGAAAATTGGCACTTGAATTCTTTGGAATTTAATAGTGGAAACAATTTGTTAACATTAAACGTAAGTGGATATGGATTAGTAACATGATATTTAAATTTATCATGAATAGACAACCGGAATAGTGCTTATAATTGGACTATAAACACATGAAGCTTCTTGTGGAATCGATACTTAAATACATGAAGTATTTTGGAAAGTTGGTATATTAATAACCGATTAAATCTAGTATGATGTACACAATGACAAACAATATCTTGGAACATTTGACAATGATGGATATGTACTGACATGCCAGCATGACATGGAACAGACTATAATTATTATGTTGATTCAATAAGTTTTGATAGTGGAACACAAATATTAAGTTTAAATATTACTTGATATGGCATAGTAACATGATATTTGGAATGAATACAATGACCTATTGGTCCTCAAGGTATTCAATGAATCCAAGGTAATACTTGAGCTAAATGAGATACCTGAGCAATTTGACCAGAATGACCTCAATGAATTCAAGGAATTCAATGAAATACTTGAAACAATTGAGTAACTCCAAATCACGAACGAAACAGTACTAGTTTAAGATTTCAAAATCCTGACTTAAGCTGGGGAGATTATACTAATCTTCTTTGACCTCAATGACCTCAAGGGGAAATTTGACCTCAGGGTCCTGCTTGACCTCAATGAGATACCGGTGATACTTGACCTCAAGGTCCTGAAGGTCAACAATGAATACAAGGAATACAATGAATTCAA
>CAZSQL010000048.1:0-2018 GCA_964609035.1 uncultured Candidatus Peribacteria bacterium | reverse complement strand
ATACCTGAGCTAAATGAGATACTTGAGCAATTGGACCCCAATGACCTCAAGGTCCTCAGGGTATTCAATGAATTCAAGGTAACACTTGAGCCACTGGTGCTGCTTGACCATCAACAGATCGTTATTTAATTTGAGCATCTTTTAATACCTCAACAAATTTATTAACATTAAATGTTAGTTGAGCAACCTATGTGACAACAACAATAAACCCAAATCAACACCGAACATTAAATTCAAACAACATTTATAACAACAATACAGCAAATGTTTGAATTTGAAACAGTACAACAAATCCCGAGTCTAAATTAGAAGTAAGAACAACAACAACTGACTGAAACAATCTATTATTAAAAAATTATACAACTACAAATTGAAATTTTTCAGCAATACGTTTCTGAGTAAATAATTCTTTAAGTAGTAACAAAGCTGGAATATTTTTTCAAAGATTATGAAACTTCTGAATTGGTGCACTACACTTTGCTATTAATAATGAAAATAACAACAACAATGCATCATTAAGCAACAAAATAATGACAATAAAATATGCATGAAACACGTGAGCAGTTTGAGTGCTTACAGATAATATAGAACCATGAGTAGCACTGGAAATTAATGACACAATGAGACTAAAACCAAGAACAACACAACCTTTTGTATGTGATGCCGCTAGAGAATGAAGTATATTTTTTTATGATAGCACAAAGGAATCCTACCCATGCTATTGTTGAAGAGATGGCAACATTGTTTATAAACGACATCATACAAACTGACAACATGACGGTCGTTGTTGAAATCAACCAGATTAACTAAACTCCCACATAAAAATAGCTGCAGATTGACCAACATTCAAAGATTCTTTGACTCACTTCATAGGAATATAAACTACTTTATCTACGACATCCAAGGTAGATTTTAAAACTCCATCTACCTCATTTCACAATATCAAAATAATATTACCTTCACTCTTAAATATTCACTCTTCATTATTCACTAAATCCAAAGATATAGCATCTTTTGTGATTTCTCAAGCTAATATAAAAAAATTATTTTCTCTAGCAAATTCAATCGCTTGATTAGAATTGTCAAATCTCTTGATTCATACATTTTTTTCGGCTCACAAAGAAGTCTTGATTACTTTAATTTGTTCATCAGGATGAGGAGTATAACCACTCAACCAAACATCCCATCATAAAGCATCTGCAGTACGAATTATATTACCTACATTATAAGCACTGCGTAGATTTTCCAACAAAACTACCCTATTTTTCATAAAAATTTATTATTAAGTAAAAGGATCACAATGTTGCAAAGTTGTAAGGGTTACAAAGGTTACAAAGGTTGCAAAGTTACAAAGTTGCAAGGGCCATGCTCTTTGAAACCCGTTGAAACCCTTGAACCCCTTGAAACCTTTTGAATCCTTTTGTATCCTATTGTAACCTTTGAGACCTACTCAAGCGATCTATCAACAAAACTATCAAAAATCCAGATAAGCTAATCAAAATAGCAAACAAAACATCATTGGACCACAAAGGTAAAATGTTTTTTTGAATCAATGGTTGTATTTCTCAATGTCTATCCAAAAAAGTAGAAACAGTTTGTTTCCATGGCCAAATCTTATTTAAAGATCATAATATAAATCAAATTAAAATTATCACCATCTGATCATGCCATCTTGCCTTAACCCAATGGAGTAATTTTGCAAATGACAAAAGTCAGATAATGGCTCATAAAATAAATATCAAAATAGGAATAATTGCATTTAGATTTCATTCTACTATAGCTACTACATTTCACAGAACTTCTTGATACTGTCACAAAATTAAAAGAATATAAGAGCCACTAATCCCAGGTAGTATCATGGCAATAATTGCTATAGCACCACTAAAAAACATAGTAAGGCTACCAGAGCCTAGATTAAATACAGGTAATGATGTGAGATAATATCAGACCAAAGTACCAAGAATTAAAAACACAATGTAGATTGTTTTAAATTTTTTGATTGATTTTCTAAGTATAAT
>CAZSQL010000047.1:0-5910 GCA_964609035.1 uncultured Candidatus Peribacteria bacterium | reverse complement strand
GATTATAATAAATTGTATTTTATTAAATTATTATAAATAATATGTCTATAGAACTTAAATCAAATGATATAGAAAATAATTACAGTAATGATAATTTTAATTTGGAACTAAGTAATTTACAAAATACAATTTTATCTTTTGAAAAAATAAGTATTTCTGAATACAATAATCTTATGACGAAAAGAGATGCTAACATCAAAAAAGAATTGGATAAATTTCAAAATCATAGCTATGAAAATGTAACAGATTACTTAGAAAAAACTCAAAAACAATTTTTTTTGAATTCTTACAAAAACAACAGAAATATGGTGAGAAATAATATAAATAAAATATGAGATATTTTGAAAAACAAATATGGATATAAACTAAGTGATGATCCTATAGAGATATTGAATACTGCCATAATCCAGATATCTCAGTCTGGAAAGATAGACAATCTAAGTCAATATTCAAATGGAATCAATGTAAAAAATTTCGATATAAACACAATAAATGCTCATGGATTTATAGAAGCACATTATAAAAATTTATGGCAAGTTTCAAATGGAGAGTTGTCTCCAACTTTCAATCCTTCTGCAATTGGGTGACTGGATGTATATGTTAAAATACTTGAAGAAGCTGAAAAAACGACTAATTACAATCAAAATACTACAATACAAAAACCTACAGAAGTAAAAGAAGAAAAACCTACTGGCTGATGAACATCGACAATTAATTTAGATCAATGAAATTGAGCAATAAATTTGGATGAAGAAAAGCCTGTAGTTATTGAAAACAAACCTACTATTGTCCAAGAGAAACCAGTTGAGAATAAACCTATTATTGAAGAAAAAAAACCTGAAGAAAAGAAAAAGGAAGATAATTGAACTATAAACTTGGATCAATGAAATTGAGCAATAAATTTGGATGAAGAAAAGCCTGTAGTTATTGAAAATAAACCTACTATTGTCCAAGAAAAACCAGTTGAAAACAAACCTATTATTGAAGAAAAGCCGGCTGAGGAGAAACCTATTATTGAAGAAAAAAAACCTGATGAAAAGAAAAAGGAAGATAACTGAACTATAAACTTGGATTGACCAAATTGAGTAATCAATCTAGATGAAGATTCTACGAAAACAGACGAAAATAAAAATCCAAAGATAGGAAATCAAGAAATGGAAGATTTATTGAATGATGATGAAAAAATGGAAGAACACAATCATCAAAAAAAACTTGAAGAAATATATGAAAATGCAGATGAAGAAACAAAAAGAAATATAGAAAATCAAATAAAATGAGAAAAACCTAATGAATGAAACATAAACCGAGATAAATGAGAAACAATAAATTTGGATGAATGAAATCAAAAAAATGATATAAATGTGGTAGATATAAATTCTCCAATACAAACAATAGAAAAAATAGATATGTTTGTAGATTATGATTTTGTAAATGAACTTGCACAAAACTCACCTATCGAACAACAAAGAGATAAAATACAAAAACTTATGGATGAAAACAAAATAGTAAAAGATTTTGTAAAAAAATTAGAAGAACTTTGAATAAATTTTGAAAAATGAAATGATACTGATGTAAACAGGACTTCAGCAATATTGAGAAATGTAAATTGAAATTTTGAATTTGGATTTGAAGCTGTTAGGATAGCCAAAGAAAGCAATCTAAAATGAGCTGAAGCAGTAAAATCTATCATATTTCAAACTTGGGCTAAGACTCTTATAGAAGATGATAATTTGAAAATTGTAGAAAATATGTCATGGAACACGGAATTGTTGGAAAAAAGTTTGAGCAAAGAAAAACTTAATTGAGTTTCTTATCAAGAGATAATTGATGTGGTTTGATGATTCAAAGATAATGAACTTAAAAAAGTATTTATGTATCATCTATTGAACAATGATATAATATCAGCTCAAAGAGTAATGTGAATGGAATTAAATTGCCATAGCAAATATACAGAATACAAAGCTGGAACAAAAATATGAAAGAGTGAGTTACAAAAAATAAAAAAACTATGAGAGACTCGTAGATATATGGATCAAAATGAAATTATGGCAAATCCAAGTATACCACAGGATGTAAAAAATGCTTATATGAAATTTGTAAATTGAGAATTTAACAATAAGTGAAAACCTTATACAATACTATCAAAAACAGATTTCAATATGTATCTATTTTCAAATAATCACCGCTTACTATCAAGACAGAATGTACTTATAGGTAGTGAAGTGGGAGACCATCCAAACAATCCAATGAATTGATCTAGAACAACGCCTGGTGGTCTATATGAAGTATGAAATAATTTTGAAAAATCTGTATCTGGTGAAAATTTCTTCAAAAAATATTGAACACACTACATAGTATTGATACCATCACAATGACAATACAAACTATCTGATCAATATACGATGTGAATACATTGAACTTATGAAAATGATCCATCTAGAGATACAAAAATAAGATCTAAAGATGCAAAAGATCGTAGAGGTGGAACTGGATGTATAAATTTAGAAGATTTGAAATTTGGAGAAGCATTTAATCATCTAAATATATGATGAATATTGTTTATAACATACGAACCTAGTAGTCAAGAAATAGAAAAATTTTTGGCTAAGAATAAATAGATCTGTTGCTATTTGTAGCAAAATATATATAATCTTTTTATAAATTTAAAACAAAAAGAAAAAAACAATGATGGAAATAGCAAAACAAATATGAAAAAAAATTATATCAAATGAAAAATCAAAAAAAGATTCTAAATATTTTTTCTTACAGTTAAAACCTTTTAAAGACAATGAACTTGGAGTAAATCACCGAGATACAGTTCTTAGAAACTGTGCTAGTCTAAAAAAGAAAGTAATTTCTTTTGTGATATACTGAAACAACAATAATATAAAATTTTTTGTTAAACTACCTAGAGATTTTGAAACTTTTTTTAAAAACACATTTTATGCAAATTTTAGCACTTCTGATCTAGAAAATACAGAAATAAATCCTTTACTGGATAGTAAATGAAAAAAATTGGAAAAAAAATATATTGTTTTCAAGAAAAATGCAGAAATAAATGATAAAAATTTCTTTACTAAAGACTGATCGTATATGGATCCTATGAGGGACATTTTGTCTCTTTTTGGGAATATAGCTGCTACAGACAATCTTGCTATAGAATTTAAATATAAGTTTAAAGAGTCAAAAAATATTATTAAGTATATACAAGATTTTATAAAATTAATTTGGTGAAGTAAAAAAAATGATGAAGAAAATAAAGAAGAAAAAAATGTAAATGAAGTATTTTTATCTATTTCATATGCATTAGAAAGTAAAGATAGCTTTGCAATAAAAAATACTGATAGTAATTTTAAAGCTGCACTTACACAATTTGGACCTAAAATCAAAATAAAAACCTCGCCTAAATTTCATTGAATGACTTTTGATCAGGCAACTAATTTTTTTCATGTACCAACTAAAGCTAATTTTGTAAAATGACTGGAATATACCGTATATAGAAAACTACCCTACCCTACCAATTTGCCAACCGTAAAAAATACTCCAGAAAATGAATTAACAATACTTGGTAAAACTCACTATAGGTGAGAGGCAATTGAATTTGGTATAAAAAGAGAAGACAAATTTAGACACTATTATATAGTAGGTAAGACTGGTACGGGAAAATCTACATTTATATCAAATATGGTAAAAGCTGATGTAGAAGCTGGTAACTGACTTTGTTTGCTAGATCCACATGGAGATTTGGTGGACACAGTATTGGAACACATACCTACAAATAGAATAAATGATGTCATACTTTTTGATGTATCTGATACTGATTTCCCAATTGGGTTTAATCTACTGCAAGCAGACAATGAAGATGAGAAAAATAGGATCGCTTCATGAGTGGTGTCTACTTTCCAAAAACTGTTTGAACATAGTCGATGACCTAGATTAGAATATATATTGAGAAATGTAGTACTTTCTGTAATTGGTTATCCAAATGCTACTTTGATGCATATCACTAGAATACTTGTAGATAAAGATTTTAGGGAAGAAGTATTGAATAACTTAAATGATCCTGTATTAAAAAAATTTTGGGATACAGAGTTTAATAAGCGAAGTGATAGACAAAGAGACGAAGCTATTGCACCTATAGTAAATAAAATATGACAATTTCTTTCTTCAAAGCTGGTAAGAAATATTTTTGGACAGCCAAGAACAAGATTAAACATGAGAAAAGCTATGGATGAGTGAAAAATAATTTTGGTAAACTTGAGTAAATGAAAAATATGAGAAGATAATGCTACTATGATATGATCCCTTTTGGTAACAAAGATACAAATAGATGCAATGTCTCGTGCAGATATTGCTAGAGTAGATAGAAGAGATTTCTACTTATATATAGATGAATTTCAAAATTTTGCCACAAAGGCATTTGCTACGATTTTGTCGGAAGCTAGAAAATATAGATTATCACTAATAGTAGCAAATCAGTTTACTTCTCAGTTGCAAGAAGAAGTAAGAGATGCTATATTTGGAAATGTGGGTACAATAATGGCGTTTACACTGTGAAAGGATGATGCAGAAATAATTAGCGGACAATTTAAAGAAATAGTAAGTACAAATGATTTGATATCATTGCCAATGTTTACAGCTTATCTAAAGCTTATGGCAAATGGTATCTCATCAGATCCATTTAGTATGAGAACACTACCTCTACCAACTCCTGAATGATCTTTGGAGTTAATAGATAAAATTAGAAAACAATCTAGACAAAGATATGCCATGGAAAGATGAGAACTAGAAACTTTGATGGATGCTTGGAGTAACAAGACATTTTCCAAACAAGAAAAAATACAAGAAAAAGCTAAATTGGAAGGATTGTGAGTAAATGAAAAAGAATATGAAAACTCTCAAGATATAACAATACAGACAAAAATTGGATTATTTAAAGATAGTAAAATAGATAATATAGAGCCAGATGCTATTATTTTTGATATAAAAAATGGTAGACATAAATTGTGCTGGTACAGAAAACCTGCAAGCTTCAAGGATGATTTAGAATTGAAATTTAAAAAAGGGCAAATACTAAAAACACCAATGGGAGATCGTTTGGAAATGCATATAGATATATATGACAACAAAGATCCAAAACAATTTCAAGTATGGATAGGTAAAAAAGAAAATATTTATCAACAATTAGAAGAAGCATACAAAAACAATCCAAATATGAAATTTGTCCCAAATATAGAAAAATTGACTAAAGCGTGAATTGAGAAGTGAGAATTGAGAAGTGAGAAGTGAGTCCCGCAAAGCGGGATAAAAAGTGATAATTGAGAAGTGACCACCGAAGTTTCGGGGCAAGTAAATGAGAAATGAACATTTAGTATAAATGATATTAAATTAGGTAATTGGTATGAATGATATATAAAATTGAGTTACAACTATGGTATGTTTATTACAGTGAAATGAGTAGAATGATTGCTACATAAAAATTTTATAATAGCACCTGAATGAGTAGAGTGGAAAAAATATTATAACATCTGAGATAAGATTAAAGTAAAAGCGAAAGAATTTAAAGTAATTAATGACGAAAAAAGAGTTGTTTGGAGTCAGAAATAAAACAGTAGAAAGTTAAAAGTTTTAAAGTTTTCAAGTTTATAGTATAAAAGCTGGTAATTTTTTGTTGATAAAAATTTGCCCTAAAGAATAATATCACTGAATTCTTGAAAATCACATAAAGATTTTCATTTAATGATACGTAAAATTCTTTCAATACAATTCTTCCCCTATCAGGGGAAGCTGTTCGCAAAGCTAGATGGGGTTTATTTTTGACACTGAATTCTTGAAAATTACATAAAGATTTTCATTGAATGAAGGGTGATATTTTATGGAATAATATTTGACAAAAATAATAAAATATAT
>CAZSQL010000046.1:0-6464 GCA_964609035.1 uncultured Candidatus Peribacteria bacterium | reverse complement strand
AAATATCAATCCGTTCACAATATCTTATCAAAATGTTTATCGATTTGATTAAATAATGCCATAAATTGCATTATCAAATCTGGCTTTTTATCGTATTTTTCTATAACATCTTTATTGTACATATATAACTTAATAATATTAATAAAATTTATCTAATTATATATGAAAAGCTATTTAATGCAAATTTTGACATATCCTATAAATCAAAAAAACAGAATAAACAAAAATTAAAGTGTGATTTTTGTGAAAATAAACTAATAATCTATACTTATCTTTACCCTAATGTTCAAATCTTCAAACAACTTATTTAGATTTTCAATTGCATTTTGTTTTGCTACTTGAAGTATTCATTCTTTTATGGACTCATTTTCCATCTCGACTTTAGCTGTATTTCTAACCTTAGTCTCCATTTCTATATTTCATCTTGTCAGTATTCATATTCTTCTTTCATAAGGTTTACTATTTTCATCTATTATCACATAAAATATTTCAGATTTTGGCAATTTTATATCAACACTACCATCAATATTTGTCACAATATCACCTGTTTGTATTTTTCACAAATCGATTCAAGCTATCACTCTTCATTCTAACTCAAAGATCATTTTATCTTGTAGTAAAACATCTTGTATCATATTGTCAAAAGACATCGATGGTATGATATCTACCATTTCTTTTTCGGCTCTCATTATTTTTGTGATAGTCATCTCTGCTGACTCCAATCTATTTAACGATTGTAATTTTGTAATTACAGTTTTTGTAGAATTTGTCACAATAATTTCATTTTTTTGAAGAAATTTTCGCAAATAAAGCAATACAATGACAATAATAGATAATATCAATATATAGATTATTTTCTTTAGAAATTTCATGTTGATAGATTTATTTAAATAAATATAAGCATATGGTAAATTATTATTTATCTTTTATCTAAAAAATGAAAAAAATCAAATCTAAAAGTTTCAAGATGGTTTCTATAGTTTTTGTGATCTTGTGAGTTGTGTATATTTGAATACGATTTTTAGCAAAATCTATAATATCTATCAATAAAGTTTGCTACGAAAGTAAATGCTTTATAGTAGAAGTAGCCAAGACAGACCAAGAAAGACAAAAATGATTGATGAATCGCGAGAAATTGTGAAAAAATAAATGAATGATATTTGTATTTGAAGAAGAAAAAAGACATTATTTTTGGATGAAAAATACATTGATACCACTTGATATAATATGGATTGATTCTAATTTAGAAATAATAGATATACAAACAGCTCAACCATGCCAGACGCCTATATGCACAAACTATAATCCCAAATGAGACGCAAAATATGTACTAGAAATAAATGCATGAATAGCAGAAAAAAGAAACATGGAAATATGAAAAAAAATGGAATTAAAATTAAAATAAAGATTTAAAAATGCTTCAAAGGTTACAATGTTTCAAGGGTTACAAAGTCCATGTTCTTTGAAACCCATTGGAACCTTTGCAACCTGTTGCAACCTTTGTAACTTTATACTTTTAACTTTCTAACTTTCAGCTATTTTATGATAGATTCACATACTCACTTAAACTCCCCTGCTCTATTCCCAAATCGGAAAGAACATATTTTGGATTTTGAAAAAAATTGAGGCACAGGGTTGATCAATGTATGAGCAGATGAAAATTACAATAAAAATGGATTGGTTATAAGTAGAAAATACCATGGGAATGTTTTTGTAAAATGTACTATAGGATATAGTCCACATGAAATTTTAGCCAAGAATATTGATGATAAAAATATTGAAAATAAATTTGTAGAATTAAAAAAATTATATTTAGAAAACAAAGATCATATAGTAGCTATATGAGAAATCTGAATAGATACTCACTTTGATAATTGAGATAGTTTAAAATTACAAAAAAAATTATTTAAAATGCAGTGTGAATTGGCAAAAGAACTAAATTTACCAATAATTATTCACTCTAGAGATGATTTTGATTCTACTATGGAAGTATTGGAAAATTTTAAAGAATTGAAAATATATTTTCATTGTCGATGATATGGTCCAGATGAAATCAAGAAGTTGCAAAATTACAAATTAAAAAATTACTGGATTTGATTTAGCTGAAATATAACTTATCCAAAAGCTTGAAATATCAGAGAAAGTCTTTTGATTTGTGATCTTGATAATATTTTAATTGAAACTGATGCTCCATATTTAAGCCCCCAAGTTGTTCGCGGGCAAACAAATTATCCTAAACATATTAGATACATATATCAATTTGCAGCCAATGAATTAAAATTAAATATAAATGAATTAATCCAGAAAGTGGAAAAAAATTTCAAAACACTATACAAATAAAATTTGCTATTGAAAATAATTGACATTTTGGTATAAACTCTATTAAATGATAGATTTTATTTTTAATTTAAATTAAATGAATAAATTAAATAAAGCTCAAATGGAAAGTTTTAATAAATTTGAAAAAAAAATTTCTGAATTAAAAAAAATGATGGAAGATTGATACATATGAGATCAAAAGTGGGCTCAATATTTTTGAGATAAAAAAGAAGAAATTTTTCTAATGGCTGAAAGGATAATTAGTAAATCTAAAATAAAAGAAATTATTGAAAAAATGAATGATGTTAGAATACAAGGACAAGTGGTATATAGAGAACAACAATATGGTGCAATAATAAAGATATTTGAATTTATACACTCTAATATTTTAGAAAATAATGAACAAATAAACCATTTAGATGTTTTCAAAAATAACAATACAAAATTTTCAATATCAAAAACTTTAAACAATGAATCTGATAATGTTTTAAATAATAATACTCAAAATCAAAATATAATAAAAGATACATTAAATGATAATCTATCAATAACGCTAGAAGACATATCTAAAATTTTATGATTAAGCTATACAATAAATGATGATAACTTTGATAATATTTTTGTACATATAGATGAAATAAAAAAACAAAAATTAGCTTTAATTAATAATAAATTAAAATTTATTAATGAAAAATTTTTAGTGGATGGTGAAGTAAAAGAAAAACTAAATGACATAATGGAATACATAGAGGAAAGATTAAAAGAGATTGAAGAAAATATATTAGTACAAAAGACAGAATGACAAAAATGGAAACTAATAGAACAAGAAGAAAAAAAACTAAAAAAAGAAAAAATTAAAAATGTTTTAGATACACAACTATCTACATTTGAAGATATAGTATTTCAAACAAACACAGAAATCCAGAATATGAATTGAGAAAAAAAAGATGAAATAATAGATATAAAAAATAAAATACTAGACAATATAAGTTTGATTATAAAAAATATCACAGAATCATTTAATTGAGATCCAAGCTATTCCGTGATAATAAATAAAATATCTGAATTAAAAAAAATATATGACAACATGGATTTGAAAAGATTTCAATCCTCTATAGAAAAATGATATTTGCTTTGAGATATTTATGAATCGTTACTTAACATACAAGATAAATATCAAATTGAGCTAAATATAAATAATTATCAAAATTTAAATATTGGCATAAAAAAATATAAGTTAGATCAATTGTAAAATAAGGTAAGGATTTCTACTTGACAATACAAAAAAATTAGATTTTCCTAAATTAAAATAAAATCTGACTAAGATAATTAGTCAGATTTTATAATAATTAATTGAAATTTTGATATTCTAATATTGGAACAGCTTCCAATATATCTCTCATCTCAGATACTATTAGATTATCTTTTATATCAGAGAGCAATAATGCAATCTGATTTTTAGATAAAATACTTTTGATAAAAGGTGCTACTTGTTTGAAAACTTTCAATACTTTATAATACCCATCATCATCTTTTATTATTTTGTAATATCTTAATTCTGAGGAAAATTCTAATATCTCCCTACTGCTCCTTAGCTTAGCCAAGATAGAATTATTTACAAACATAATGTCAGAAGTTTCCAACTCCTTATTAAATCGCATCTTTTGTAATTCTTTTACAGAACAAGATTGCAGTTTTCTTCTCACTTCACAAACATTTACTTTTACCATAACATTAGATTTTTAGTTTTTTTTATTTTTTATTAAAACGAAAATTGACTATAATTAAAAGTATGTTATAATCAATACGAAAAAATCAAAATACAATCTAAACTCCAACTCTAAAGTATATTTCTTTGTCTACTAATTCTCTTTTTGTACCTCGTTTGAGTGAAGATATTTGTTTCATAATTTCTATTTTTTCTGGAGTATTTGCTGCAGGATCTCAATAAATCGTCCTAGTAGTAATAGAAAATGGTCTAGATTGAGAACCATTTATACTCATTTTGATAATTCACTTAAACATTTCAGAATTTTGTAAATCCATTTTTGTAAATTCTGGACTGAACTCTTGTTCCAATGGTTCTGCATCCAATGCTCAGACCTTTAGTGCAAAAATAGTACCAACGTTACCAAATATGGTTTTTGATAAATCTAAATTTCATCACAATCATTCTTTCTTTAGCTGATCTATATACTGATGCGCCATGGTCAGTCAAAGTCTATATTTTCTGGCTTCTGATAATATACTTTCAAATGATCTGGATACATAGTTTTGGAATTCATCCACATATAAAAAGAAAGGCTTTCTTTGATCTTCTGGCATAGAAGCTCTTTTTAGGGCAGCTAGTTTAATCTGCATCGCCACCATTCTACCAATCAATTGACTATTTATTTCTCATGTAAGACCTTTTGCCAATTTACACATTATGATCTTTCATTCTTGCATTGCATCAGAAAAATTAAATGCTGATCTTGGCTGTCATACAACATTTCTAATATATGTTCCAGTTGTGAAAGGTCAGAACTTTGCTTGGAAAAATGGTATAATTTCAGCTTTTTCTCTATCTCACATTTTCTTGTAAGTTTTGTTCCACCAAGCTGCAATTACTGGATTTTTTACGTTTCTGATTTTGGTTTCGGCATAAGCATCATCTGTAAACAATCTCATTATATCGACTAATGTTCATCCATCTGGTTGTTCCATAAGCAAAAAACATGCATGACGGAAGTAATCTTGTATACGAGGACCAAATATTTCATGTCAGTACATATCTACAAACATTTCCACCATATCGTTTGTCAAAACATCTCTTTCATCATCTGTATGAGCTCAATCCAAAGGATTGAATGCTATTGGATATTCTGTATTTGATAAATCAAAATATATCAAATCATCTATTCTTTCTTTTGGAAAATGTTTCATCAAAGTATCTACCAAATCTCCATGTGGATCGATAACACAAAACCCATTTCATCTTTGCATATCTTCTTTTGCTTGTGTTAATATCATGGTAGATTTACCTGTACCAGTCTGTCACACTATATAAACATGCCTAAACCTATCTTTGTCGGAAAGTATTACATCCCTTTTTACCCCACCATATTCATTTCGTCCTAAATGCATACCTTCTGATGGCATATCATCTGGAGCAGGGACTATTTTTGCTTTTTGCCAAGCAATACGAGGATTTAGATTAAATCTAGCATGTGGAAAATGTATGATAGAAGAAAGCTCTTTTATATTTAATACATTTGGCCTAAAAAAACATCTCAGTTTATAGTAAAAGGATGCATTTGTATAAAAGTTTCTCAATACCAAATCTTTGGCAAAAGATCTTAAATCCTTCATTCTCCAAAACTTTAATCTATTTAGTCATATATAGTTATATTGATTAAACAACCTCTCCATCTCATCTATCATTTTGTTTGGTCTATTTTTTTCTGTAGATGTGGCAAATGTTCTAATCTTTGTCCTAAATATTTCATCATCAGTTTTTTTATCAAAATCTCATAACTGCTGTTGAGAAAAATTATGCTTTGTCTTTTCTTCTTGGTTTTTTTCATGCTTTGTCTCATCATTGGAAAATCATTTCCATATTTTGATAAATATATTTTTCAATGGATTAAAATCTTTTCATTGTTTGATTTTATCTGCTTTTTTTCTCATCTTTCTTAGCCATTTTGAAGGAAGTGGCTCAACTAATATCTGCAAAACCATCTTTTCATCTTTTGATACATTATTGTAAGCAGACAAAATACTATCCATAGGGTCAGCTTCAAAAGCTTCGTAAGTTTTGATAGGATGGACACTATGTTCTGTAAAATTAAATTCTCATCATGCCATATATTTACCAGCTTGCAATAATTTTGGTTGTTCAACTTCCTCTATAAAAGAATCTGGATAAAATGCAGCGACCATTTTTTTTACTGTGGAAACATGCTGCTCTGGCACTCACATAATGTACTTTATCTGCTCTTTTTCTACAAGAAGTTCCATGCTAATATAATCTCCACCAAATAATCTATATTTTAAATCACCAAAAAAACTTTGAGAAAAATTTGTTTCAAATATTGAACGTAAATGTCTAACAGACACTGGATGTGTTCTTGAGGCCCAGTCCCCGGGCCGACATGGTTGCCAGG
>CAZSQL010000045.1:0-6839 GCA_964609035.1 uncultured Candidatus Peribacteria bacterium | reverse complement strand
TTAAAAATCTCACTCTCGATTCCTTATTTGAAACAAAAAGTAGATGTCCGACAACTAGTAGTTGTGCGAATTTCGCACTTACTACCTACTTATGTCACAAATAGGAATACTTTCCATAAAAAAAGCTAATTGTATATTATGTATTTGATTTCTAAATATTTCTTTTTGAAATGCAAGAATTGATTTTTCTTTCTAGTGTTTAAGCTTGTTTTGTTAAATAGTATTGAAAATGACTTTTTTACAAAAAATTTATATTAGCTCTTGCAATATTTTTACTATTGATTATGTTTTCTGCAGAATTTTATCCTTTAAAAAAATATACCATGGGATGTTGATATGATGTTAGTTCAAACTTAGTTCAAACTGCTTTCTTTTTTATAATTCCTATTTTATTGTTTTTGATATTATTTTTGATGTATCAAAATTTTTACACAAAAGATCAAAAAAAACCTAAATTTGTGATTTTGTATTCAAAGACTATGATTTGGGCGTTGAGTTTTCTGATTATCATTATGTGAGCAAAAATTGGAGATGATATGATAGATAAAAATTACATGTTGAAATATGATGAACTAAATCAAGAACAAAATTATTATGTAGATATGTACTGATGTAATCAAAAATTTGGTAATTATGATTATCAATGATGAGATTCAAACTTAAAAAAAGAGCAAATTGAAGAGTGTCGTGTAGAACAGATAGAACGTCAAAAAAAATATTCTAAATTAGATCAAAATAGTAGATTATACAAATCACTTTATCGTGTAGGATTTTTTGCCTTATTGTTGGCAATTCACATAGTTCTTTATTATTCGTTCAGAAATAAAAAGGATTAGGAAAAGTAATCACCCCCTATCCCCCTCTTTGATAAAGAGGGGGAAAATATAAAAAGGTGTAAGCCCCTCTTTATCAAAGAGGGGTTTGGGGTGATTATTATTTCAATTTCTCATTGAATTTTTTGTGTATAAAATTATCAATTATATTGAATTAATATTTTTCTTTATTTTTTTAGTATTTCTAAATTATGGCCGATTGGAAAGACTTAGCAAATTTGATGTTTTCAGATATTAACCAAACTATAGCTGATTTGGAGCAAAGATATCCAGCTAGACAAAATCCTATTTGTAGTAGATTTGCGCCTAGTCCTACTGGGTTTTTGCATATCGGTGGAGTTTTTTCTTCTTTTGCCGCATGGAGATTTGTAAAACAAAATAATTGAACTTTTATTTTGAGAATAGAAGACACTGATCAAAAAAGACAGGTGGAATGAGCTGTAGAATCGTTATTAAATTCTATGAAAACTTTTTGAATTAGTATAGATGAATGAAATCTTTGAGAAAATGGATCTGATGTTTGACAATATGGACCATATACTCAATCTGAAAGGAAAGAATTATATCATACTTTTGTAAAAGAATTGGTCGCAAAATGATTGGCTTATCCATGTTGGATGAGTAATGAAGAAATAGATAGTATTAGAGAACAACAACAAAAATCTAAGATAATGCCTTGAATTTATGGTAATTATTCTATTTATAGGAATAAAAGTGTGGATGAATTGATTAAAAAAGTAAAAGAAGATCCCAACTATATTATTAGATTTAGATCTCATGCAAACACACAAAAGAAAATAGTTTTTGAAGATGTTTTGAGATGAAAAGTAAATATGTGAGATAATTACAATGATATTGTTTTGATAAAGTCTGATGGATTGCCAACATATCATTTGGCTCATATTGTGGATGATTATTTGATGAGAGTTTCTCATATTATTAGAGCGGAAGAGTGGCTTACTTCTGTACCGTTACATCTACAATTGTTTGAATCTTTTGGGTTGCCATCACCAAAATATTGTCACCTTGCACAACTCTTAAAAGTAGATGAAGAAACTGGTAAAAAAAGAAAGCTTTCAAAAAGAAAAGATCCAGAAGCTGATGTGCAGTATTTTTTTGAAAATGGTTATGCTGTACAGTGAATATTAGATTATCTTTACACTATTATGGATTCTAGTTTTGAAGAATGGCAAAAGGCAAATCCAGATAAATCTTTTTTGGATCGTGAATTTGTCTTGGAAAATATGAATAAATCCGGAGCACTTTTTGATTTAGTAAAGATGGAAAGTATAAACAATGAATATCTTTCTAGAATTTCTACAGAACAGCTTTTTCAAGAAAGTTTGGCTTGGGCAGAAAAATACAATACAGAATTGGCAAATTTAATGAAACAAGATATAGATTATACAAAATTGGCATTAAATATTGAAAGGCATACTGAAAAAGATCCAAAAAGGTTTTCGACTTTTAAGGATGTGGATAGGCAGTTGAGATTCTTCTTTGATACTGAATACGAAAAGTTAATTGAAAATTGAAAATTGATAATTGATAATTTTGGGTTTGATGTTGATAATTTATCTAATTTTGTAGATGAATATTTATGAGTTCTGGACTTGAATTTTACGATAGAGGAGTGGTTTACTCAATTAAAAGAAATTTGAAAAAAATATGGCTTTGCGTCAAATAATGCTGAATTTAAAGAATGATGATATGTATGAAAAATTTGAGATTTGGCTATGATTATTAGAGTTGGTCTTTGTGCTTCTACAAAAACTCCAGATTTATTTTCTGTGATGAAAGTGATGGGAAAAGATAGGATAGCAAAAAGAATGAAAAAATTTATTAATTGATAGTGTTTTATTGTTTCAAGCCAAACATAGCGAAGTGGAGAGATATCTATTTGTTTTTACAATTATGTTTAACTGAATATATAGAAAATATTATTTTTTGATAAGCTTATATATTACATTATACAACCGAACAATTAGAAATGCTCAAGCAAATCAGTCTATAATTGCTCGTCCAAGTCATGCTAATATTCAAACAAATGATATTGAGTATCAAATATAAAATAGTCATAAAAATTCTACCAACATTTCGTATTGTGACCAAAAATTTCAAAAAATTCACAACATTACGATTCACAATCATCGTATGATAGCAAATGCCAATCCTGCTACCAATGGATTTGGTTTGTAATTTTTCATATTTTTGTTGAAAAATAAATAATAACAATTTATTTATTAAGAAATTTTATTCCTTTTTCAATAAAAAAAAGCTATTGGAATACCAATAGCTCTCTATCAGAGAGCTTCGGTTTGGTTTTAAATAACCAATTTAAATCAACTATCTTTACAGTCCATTTAGATTGATAATTTAAGATTCCGAAGCTCTCTGTGGGGTTCTATCTGACCTTGTTTGGTAACAGATCTAGATAGTTTTAAAGAGGAATACCTCTAACACTATAACCCATTGTAAGATTTGAGATCTGATACAGACCTTGTGTGGTAGAGCCTTAGCATAAGTTACTGTGTTACTACAATTATACTCGAAAATCTTTTAAATCAAAAAATTGTTTGCTTTTAGTTGATTTTAAATACCATTTTTCTTTTTTTGTGATATAATAAAAGGTGTCTATTTAAATTTAGACACCCTTTGATGTGTTTTTGCACATTAAATAAAAAAAGTTATTAATGTGCATTTTAAAGAAATGTTCAAAATTAGCGGGATAGTGTTGTTTAATGCTTTTTTCCTATCCCAAAATCTGTTGTTGCTGCCTTTTCCATCTTTTTTACTTTTATAAATCTTATTCAGATTTATAATTAAAGTAATACCTATGATTGTAAAAATTACATCAAAAGTTAGCATAAGCATTATCATTTCTATCCTTGTTTCTCCTGCTTTTGCAAGCATACTTGTTTGCAAAAATCCAGATAATATTGTAAACAATATTAACCAAGAATATGGGCTTATAAAAACCCTTTTAGTTTTTTTTTCTTGTCTCATAATTGAAATGTTTTTTGTTAATGTTTTTTTTCTCATATTATTGTATATATTTTTGTACTTAAGTCAATCTTATTTTTTTATTCTAAGTATATCATATGAAATATTTCTGTTTTCTATACAATTTCTGACCATAGTTTCGTTTTTATTTAGATTTGATATTCCGCTTTTTATCTCCAAAAAAACTATTTCTTTTAGATATCCACTTGATAGTCCATCAAAAACAATATAATCGATTCATTTTCATATAAAAACTAAATCTTTGTAGTTATATGGAAATCATGGAAGAATTGGTGCGATTTTTTCGTTTACCTGTCATATCAAAACATTTTTTGATCTTTCTACAGCGTTTTTTCTTTGTCATCTTATTTTTATTTCAAAATAAATTTTAGCTATGAGATATCAAATTACAAGACCAATAGTTATTCAAATAATGATAATTGGGAGATTTTGTTCCATTTTCTGTTGTAAAATAAAAATAAATTCATAAAAACATTTTTGAATGTTTTCATGTGTACATTATAAAATCACAGTTTATTATTTCAATACAAAATTATGTTTTGCTCGTTCGTAGGTAGAGTCTAGTATAAACGTAAATTTTTTGTGCTGTTTTCAATAAAAATTATTTTTAATCGTTTTAATTTATTATCGATGATTGATTTAAACAAAGTTCGTGAAAATTTGGAAGAATACAAAAGAGTTTGTAAATTAAAATCCAAAAATGTTGATGTTGATTTAATCCTAGAACTTGATTCAAAAAGAAAATCTATGCAAGCAGAAATTGATAATCTTAAATTTCAGCAAAAAGAATTAGCTGCAAAACAAGATTATGAATGAGCAAAAGCTTTAAAATCTCAGATTCAATCCAAAGAAGAAGAATATAAGTCTAATATAGAAAAATTAGATTCCTTGTTACTTACTATGCCACAGTTTATACGTGATGATGTTGTAGAGTGAAAAGATGATTCAGAAAATCCAGTATTGAAGAAGTTTTGAGAAATACCTAATTTTGGATTTACTCCAAAAGATCATATGGAGCTTATGGAAAAATATGATATGATAGATTTTCCTAGATGAGCAAAGATTTCTGGAGCTAGAAGTTATTTTCTAAAAAATGACGGATTATTATTAGAAAATGCCTTATTCCAATTTGCTATGGATAAAATGGTTAGTAAATATGGTTTTACTCCTATGTGAGTACCTCATATAGTAGATGTTAGATCATTTATTGGGGCTTGATTTTTTCCTGGAGCAGAGGATGATGCTTATCATTTGGAAAAAGATGATAAATGGCTTATTGCTACTGCAGAAAATTCCTTAATTTCATACAATAGTGATGAGATATTAGAATGATCAGAATTGCCAAAAAAATATACTGCGCTTTCTCCAGCTTATCGTCGCGAGGCTGGAAGTTATGGTAAAGATACAAAATGATGTTATAGAGTTCATCAATTCAATAAAATTGAGCAAGTTATCCTTTGTAAAGCTGATATCAATGAGTCAAATGAGTGGCATCAAAAAATATTAAATATTTCTTTGGAAATATTATCTGAATTATGATTACCTCATCAATTAATTGGTATTTGTACTGGTGATTTGTGAAGTTGAAAATATGTTCAGCATGACATAGAATGTTGGATGCCATCTAGAAATGCTTATGGTGAGACTCATTCTGTGAGTTCATTATTAGATTTTCAATCTAGAAGATTAAATATTCGTTATCGTGATGTAGATTGATCAATCAAATACGCATATACATTGAATAATACTGTATTAGCTTCTCCTAGAATTTTAATACCAGTTATTGAAAATAATCAAACTGAAGATTGAAAAATAAAAATTCCTGAAGTTTTGAGAAAATATATGGGAGGGAGAGAATATATACAGTAGTTAGAAAGTTTGAAAGTAAAAAGTTTTCAAGTTTGTAAAATGTAGGGGCGATTAGTAATCGCCCTTACAATAAATGATATTTTTTTGTAGGGAACGGTCACGACAGTTCCTTACATTTTATGTTTAAAAAATAATGTTATAAAAAAATCAATATAGAAAAAGAGAGCCTTAGTTAAAGGTCCGCTTTTTTTTTGAGTAAGATTTTTTAAATAATAGTTTCTTCCTTTGAGTTAAGGTTTAGTACTCTTGCCCTTCCTTTTGAAACTTCTTGTGGAGAAAATCCTAATAAAATTGGAGATGATTCTACTATTTCAAGATGACTTATTATCACAATCACTTCTTTATTACAAGATTGGATGAATTCATGAAGCCAGCGTTGATTATACACAGAAACTTCTTTATTTTCCTGTTCTTTTAAACGGCGTGCTTCTTTGTGCGCATCATTTCCTGACCAAATTTCATAATGTTTATGGAAATATACTTCAATATCATTTTTTAACCATACATCTTCCATCTGTTCTGAAGTTTGGATAGCACGATTTGCTATGGATGTAAGAAATACTACTTCTTTGTCTCTTATTTCAGGAATTAGTTTTAATGCCAATCGTCTAATTGAGGACTTGCCTTCATCAGAAAGATTAAAAGGTTCGACAGGGATATAATCTCCATGACGAATAAAAATAACTTTTTTTGTTTTCATTTTAATTAATAGTTTTGTTTAACAATAATTTTCTTTTTTTCATTTTGTTCCAGATCCAAATGTATGGTTTCTGGCAATCTTCTTCGATGATTATACCCATTCCATATATGGTTAGTATCAAATATATGGCTGGCGAAATTCCGTCAAAAGTGATTCCAGTAAAGCTGTTGTACGTTAAGTTGATTATCACAAACAGCAAACTTCCTATTAAGAAAGATAAGATGGTTGTAATAAATATTAACTTTACCATTTCCCAATTTTTTATCACAATACCCAATAGGATAAGTGAGAAGATTGTTTGCATTGGGTAGTTTATCATCAATAAGATGGTTCCGCACAAAATAATTAAGGCGGAGATGATTTTAAGTGTTTTAAAGATCTTTTTCATAATTTTATAAATTTTAGTTTAACAT
>CAZSQL010000044.1:0-7366 GCA_964609035.1 uncultured Candidatus Peribacteria bacterium | reverse complement strand
AATTAGGACAAACGACAATAGGAATGATGAATGAAAGTATGGCTTTTGGTGTACCAGAAGTGATGAATGCTATTACTCCGATGGTGAATATCAAACAACAAATGATAAAAAGTTATGACGAAAAGAAAAATGCAGATGAAATATACAAAATGTATATGGAAAATGCAGGTGACAATAAGTTTTATTACAACAGTAAAATACAAACACTTGGTGATATAGGAAAACAAATAACTGAAAGCATTAGCAATCCTATAACACGAGCAAAAGTGTTAGAACAAATTGCAAAAGATAATAAAGTATCAAATGTTCAGAATATAGCATTTGATGACAAGATGCAAAAATTTAGTGTCCAAACACAACAAATCGCTAATGGACAAGTTATAGAAACACTTAATAGTCAACCTGTATCTTATAATGAAAAAGAGAATGTATGGAAATATGATGATGATACTATTGTCCCAATAGATTTACAATCAAAATTATCAGAAATAGCTGCAAAGGGAAGACAAAATAAAGAAGAAATGTCTCTTAAATGGGCAAATTTGAATAGATTATCAGCAGGAGGTTCTGGTGGTGGTGGTGGAAGACAATGGCAAAAAAATAGAATACAAATTAAAAATGAAAATGGGGAAATAGAAGAAGTTGACGCCGAAGTATCACTATTTAGTTATAATCAAAGAGCAAATAATAGTTTAGGATATATCCCCAGACAAAAAATTGGAACTATCATAAAAGTTAGAGGAGGAGATATATTGCTCGCAATACAGAATGATAGCAATGTATATGAACCTAAACCTAGAGATTACTTTGTTAATGTGGACAACTCTATTAATGGATATAGTAAAGACCCATATGCTATAGAAGTTGTAAAAAGGATAGTGGGTGAAATGGGAGAATATGATAAAGACATACAAGATAAAATATATGACGGTGCAACCCCAGAAGCAATAGGTTCAATTAAAGGATATATGAATAGGAATAATAAGAAAATAGAAAAATTAAAAAGAGAATATCCAGAATTTAAAAAATTATATGATGATTTTATGAGTATCACAGCCCCGAATAGTAGTTCTTATACAAATTTTTATGCCCCAGATTATAAAAAAGGAGAAGAAATAATGGGTTCGGGACTCACAAGAGAGCAGTCAAGACAAAATTATGTTGAAGAAAAACCACCTTTTGGGTGGTAAATAATAATTATAATAAAATAGTATTCTTTTATAATATAAAATTAGGGAAAAAATGAACCCAGAACAAAATTTAAATCCTTATGATTTAAGACATAAAATAAGAAAATCTTTATTGGCAAGTAATGAACCATCAATGTTAAGAAGAACGCAAGCATATATATATAAAGGTTTTAGTCCAGAAATAGCAAGATATGCTGCAATTGAAGATAACCTTTATACATTAACTAACAATATAGATTTAATAAAAGTGCCTTTGATTGAAAAAACTTCTGAAAATATAAGCAAGTTAAAAACCGTATACCATAATTATTTTGAGCTAACTCCTAAAAAAATAAATCAAACAACGAAACAAAATAATCTAGAATCAGAAATACCACACGAACATATTTATACTAAAATTAATAAAAAAGGTGAATTTGAAATATCAGCTAAGATACCTGAAAAAAAGAAGTTACTTGGTTCAGAATTATTAGGTGATTTGTGGCATGGATTTTTCAAAGATACTGAATATGAACAGCAGAAAAAAGCAGTTGAAAAAGCTTATGCAAAAGTAGAACCTGATAAATATAAAGAATTGGAAAAAAGTTATAGTGTTCAATCATCGGATATTTCTTATGCAACTGAAAAGGGAGCTATCCCCACAAATATTTTAACTGAAATAATATATCAAAAAGTTTTGAAAATGGATAATCGAGATGATATTGAAAAAGAAATGTCTAATGATTATATTGAAAAAATAAAAAAATTAAATACAAAAGAAGACAAAATAACACAGTGGGGTAAAAGTTTTCTTAAAGGTGGACAAATGTCTTCACTAGATTTATTTGTTCCCCCTAGCGTATCAGCAGATGCAGCTTATGCTCTAAATGATTTATCTGAACCACAATTAATGCAATATGCAGTTTTGTATAGAGAGCAATTAATAAAAGAAGGAAAAACTCCAAAAGAAGCTGAAAAGATAGTAGGGGATACAATTATTCAACATAGGGATAATACTACAGGAATAGTAAATTCTGCAATGCAAAGTTTACCTTTTACTATAGAAATGCTTTTTACTATGGGGGGATTTCAAAATGTATTAAAACAAGCACCTAAATCAAAAAATTTAACTAAATTTGATAAACTTGCCGATTGGTTCACTAATGCAAAAAATGTTCAATTACTTGAAGGGGGAATGAAAAATGTTGGAAAAATATCTAAATATCACCCTTTACAATATTTAGGCAAAAGATTAGCACCTGCGGGAGTAGCAGGAACTATAATGTATTCTCCTAAATATGGAGGACAATATTTTACAAATGAAGTATTAAATGATACTTATGATAAGGGAGATTTACCAGGATTAAGAGCATTAGATAAAATTATTATTGACCCTGCATTAGAAAATATGACTGAATATATGTTTGCTGATTATGCACCAAAAGCTGTTTATAAGACTTTTTTTGGTAAAGCAAAACAAATGGCTAAAACATTTGGAATGATGCAATTAAGTGAAGTGGTAGAAGAGGAAGCTGGTAGCTTAATTAAAGCTTTATATTCAGAAGAAGGTAGACAAACTTCAGCAGCAATTAATCTTTACAAAATGTTATCTGGTGAAGACGGAGCTAATTTTGAAGCACAAGCATCTATTCTCCTTACTACTACATTATTACAAACTATAATGGGTGGTAGAAATCTTGCAATAGATAAAAGATATAAAAAAGATTTTGTAAATAATGTATTAGAATATTTAGTAGAAGCATATGATAGTAAAGGTATAGGACAAAATATATTAAATAAATTAAAAGAAGGGGGAACTTTTATTGATTCTATTAATTTAGTCCATTTAGAAAATGCCTCTGATACAGGGAAAATGTTATATACCTTTGGCAGTATAGGGAAAGAATTGCTCCAAACAAGAGAAGAATTTGATAAAACAGAAGAAGGAATATTATTCAATCAAGAATATCAAAAAAAGTTTAATGAAGCTCCTAATGAATTAGCATATATGTTATTAAGAGGAAAAAATCAAGCTATCCAACAAGATTTTTTAACAGAAGAACAAGCAGCACATTTAGATGATAAAACAATTGTAGAAATTACAAAAAAAATTATAGAAACAATATCACAATCAAGTCCTGTTTATCAAAAAATGATAGAGGGATTAAATGACCGTAAATTTGATGATATTCCACAATCAGAAAAGGATAAAATACTTAATAAAGCATTAATGTATTTACCTAATGAATATAATCTTTTTGGGTTAAAAGATAGAGTAATGTTGACAGATATTAATTTAACAGATGAACAAAGGAGTAAAGTATCTGAATTAATAGAAGAATTGAAAATAGAAGGCGAAGTTAAGATAAAAGAAAATATTCAGAATGAAATTACAAAAGAAATAGAAGAAGAAAAAGAAGCATTAAAAGAAGTAGAGCAAACATTAGAAGCAAAAACAAAAGAGATAGAAAGTAAAGAAAAGGAAAAAGAGCAGACAACTCAATTAAAAAAAGAAAAAGAAAAGATTGAAGAAGCAAAAAAGGGAATAGAAGATACAATTATAAAGCTTGAAAATAAACATAAAGAAAATGAAGGGAAAGAAGTAAAAGATTTAATTAGTTTTAATGAAGATGAATCTTTAAGTATATTAAGTCGAATAGGTTTTAACATTAACCAAAACAATGTAAGTCCTAAAAATGCAATAGTCAAATGGATGGAGAAATTAAACATTACTTCAGAGGGTTTAATGTTCAAAAATCGTGCAACTATTGCTAATATAGAAAAAATATTAGATTCTATTATTGAAGACACAAAAAACTTTGAAACAATTTCTGATGTAGAATTATACGAAAGAGCTATTCAGTTTAGAGGTATAATAGAAGAATACTATTATAGACACGTAAAAGAAAAAGACAGCGTAACAGTTCGGAAAAATGAATTTCAAAAAGAATTTGAAAAGAAATTAAGAGAATATTATAATGATAAAGAAGAAGGTGAGACAAGAAAAACAGCTTATAAATTTAATAGTGTAGTTAATATATTCCATTTACATGGAAAAGAAACAAGCCCAAATAAAATAGAAAAAGTATATGATATTTTAGAAAATAAGACAGCTAGCAATGAAGATAAAGCTAAAGATATATTAAAAATCCTTGAAATAGAACAAAGTAAAATATTAGAACATCAAATACACATATATGATAAATTTGTTAAAATTGTTGAAACGAAAGTAAATGTTCCTACAAAGACTAAAATAGATAATCAGAACATACCTACAGAATCAAATCCTATTATTACATCTGATATGGAAATAAATTCAAAAAATTTAAAGGTAATAGTAGAATATTTTGATAAAAAATTTCAGGAAATTGTAGAATCTAATGATAATGAAACTAATAAAGAGATTGAAAAAGAACTAATAGATACATTACAAGAATTTGTATTGTTATTAAACAAGCAAAGTACAGAAAATGCTTTTAATATTTTGCAATATGTTATCAAAGGAATGACAGGGAAAAAAGCAAAATTCAAAATTAATATAGCATTAGGAGAATTTGATAGGAGTAAAAATTTTACAGAAGCACATAGACAAAAGATTATAGAAGCTATAGAGGAGATGGAGATAGTAAATCTCTATAAAGATTTTTTTAATATAACTTTTGGGATAAATGCTGACGGAAGTGGAGTAGATATATCTGCAAAAGCTCCAATATTTGTGTTGGGGTTATTCAATGCAGCAAAAAAGCATTTTGAATCCCAAGAAAATTTAAAGAAATACGATAAATGGGAAAAATCTTTAAATAATACACCAACGACAATAGAAGATTTAATTAAATATATAAAATCTTCATTAGGCGAAATGGATACTGAACTTCCTAAATACGTTAAAGATGTAAGTAAAAAAATTAAAGAAGAAAAAAATATTTTTTCATTTTTGAAAACAATTTTTGCAGATGAAGAAATTGAAAACACAAGAAAAACAGCTACAAAAATCAAAGGTTTGTTAACTTATGGTGATAATGCTATTACTTCAGTTAAAGGACTAAAAGAATTATTTGAAAATGATAAAACTATATTTGCTATTCTTGAACCTTATTTAGATGAGTTTATAACTGAACATCAATCTAAATATAATAGTATGAATGTAACAAATGACGAAAAAGTTATAAGATTATTAATGGCTTTACAATATGTAATTGCAAATGATGAAAAGGCACTTGAGAATATTGAAAAGATGGAAATAGCTACTTCGACAAAAGCACCTATTATAGAAATAAAACCTGAACAGAAGGTAGATAATGAAGTTGATGAAGTAAAAGCAGAACAAGTAGAAGAATTAAAAGCGAAACAAGAAGAAGATGCGAAAAAAGAAGTAAGTCCAATAATAGAAGAAGTGTTTGAAGTAACCTTAACAGAATCACAAAATAATTTATTAAATGAAAGAATAAGGAATAAGGAATATCATTCTAAAATAAAAGAAGTAATAAACATATTAACTAAGAAATTTGATTCTAATGAAAGTATAGAAGCAAGAAAACAAGAATTACGTAATTTATTAAGGAATACAAATAATAAACAACTTTTAGAAAATATATATCAATTAGCAAATTCTAGACAATTTTTAACTATAGTTGGAAGAAAACATAGATTTGAAGTATTAAGAGAAGTATATTATCAATATCGTTTACAATACAAAGAGAATTATATTATAATAACTGTTGGAGAAAATACTCTTAAAATTCCTTTATCTTTAACAGAAAAATATACTAAAGAAGAAATAAAATATGTTCAAAATGCAATTAACACAAAAGAAGATATTGAAAAATTACATGACAAAATAGAAAATGATTGGCGTGATGGAGTAATTGATAGTGCAATGACGTCGAAAGTTAAGGAAATTGCTTATAGAGTTAATAATCGAAAGCAACGTGAAAATAACAAAGGAAGTATAGGAGATATAATTGCGTATGTACCTTGTCATTTTTTAGATATACCAGAAAAATATACTGAAAAATTAAAAGATGAAGGTAGTAACGAAAAAAATATAAAATTTATTAGAAAGTTACTTTCTAATTTAGGTATTAATAATAGATTCACCTCTCTTTTATATGAAAAAGGTGAGGTATATGAAAAAGAATTGTTATCTATATTTAAACAATTAGTAGATGGAGAAATAAAATTAACTGTTGAAGAAAAGAGGTTTTTACAAAAAATATTTAAAAATGCAAATACAAATTCATTATCATATTTAGCAGAAAGTGTATTTGTATATATTGATAATTTGGTAAATGGTATCGAAAATAGTACTATGCAAAGTGAGATTGTAGAGAAAGCGATACCTAAATCTCCATTGGGAAGCCTAATATTAGAAGTATTCAAAACAAAAGGAGTAAATATCAAATATGTGTTGCCAAGTGATCCTGAATATAAAGAAAGGTTAAAATCAGGAGTTTGCTGGGGCTTATATGATAATAAAGAAAAAGCAATATATTTACCTTTTCATATTATCAATGCAGATAATGATTATAAAAGTGCATTACATGAAATGTTCCATGCAATTACTAGTGATAAGATAAAACAAAACAAAGAGTTAATTGATACTACAAAAGCATTAGTAACAAAAATAGAAAAGGCAATAAAGTACTTAACAAGTGCTGATAAAAATAAGATATCTGATGAAGTTAAGAATATGTTTATTGAAGAAGATGGTGCTCAAAGATTATATGACCATTTAAGAGAAAAAGAACAGCAACATATTTTCAATAAATTATTAACTTTTTCTAAAGATGTAAGAACAAATGAGAAAAAAGAAATTATAGTCCAGGAATTTATTACTCATTTTATGACTGATTCTAGACCTTATGCTTATATATTAAAACACTTAAAAGCTGATGTATTAGGTATAAAGGTAGAAAAATCCAACAATAGTCATAATGCTTGGGTACAACAATATGAAAAAATAGTTAAAGAAGAATTTGCAAAAGTTGAAGAATTATCTGAAGAACAATATCAAGAAACATTAACAGGATATTTTGTAGAATATTTGAAGACTACAAATTTATTAGAATATATACCGCCTGCTATTCCTATAGTTGATATAGAAAATAATGTAGCAACAAAAGAAGAAAAAGGTAATTTAGAAGCTAATTAAATAGTACCAATAGAAAAACATATACAAGATTTACAAAAACAAATAC
>CAZSQL010000043.1:0-7613 GCA_964609035.1 uncultured Candidatus Peribacteria bacterium | reverse complement strand
TTTTGATTGATTTATCTTATTTTTATATTATCTTAATTCTTGTCCCGTCTTTAGCAGGGTAGAAAAAATCTCATCCAAGTAATTAAATAAGTGATACGAACAGACAACACATCTAGTCTAAACATCCTGACTTAGAATTTCAACGGATGATCAGGACGTCAGACATAGATGAAACGTTGTCGGAAACCTACTTTTTTTGGAATCACTTTAAATATTTTAGAATTTCTGTTTTGTTGTTTCTATTTTTTATATCATTCATAACTCGATCCAAGGCTTGTCTGAGTAGTTCGCCTACTTCTGGTCATGCTGGGATTTGGAAATGCTCCATAATTATTTTTCAATCTACTTTTAAATCTTTGGCAGTAAACTGTCACTCCTCTTTTTTGAGTTTTTTGAGTAATTTCCTCAATTCTTCTATATCTGTGATATCGCTACTATTTTGCATAGGATTGTATTGTCCAAGCCTATCTGCTACTGTGATGTCGAGCAAATTATTTACTTTGTAAAAACCAGCTTCACTATAAATTTTTCTAATTTTTTTGATTCTATTGTCATCTTTTGCATCCAAGATTTCTCATGGAACATGATGATTGGCGATATATCGCATGATATCATTTATCTCATTTTTGGAAAATCATAATTTAGAAAAATCTTCTTTTGCTATTTCTGGTCCAGAATTGCGATGATTGAGTGGTCATGCCAATATCTCTCTAATTTCCTCACGATTTAGTCCATTTTGATATGCTTGATATTGTCAGACTTTTCATACATCATGATAAAGCATAGAAAATCTAACCAAATAATCAGAATTAATTTTTTGTAGTTCATATAAAGTAAGTAATGTGTGAACATAAGTATCAAATGGATGATATCTGACTGGTTGTTCAATATTTTTGGTTTTGTGTAGTCATGGGAATATATATTCCAGCAATTTTGTCTCATCTAGCAATGATACGAATGCAAAAGGATCTCAAAAAGAAAAAACTTTGAGCATTTCATCCTTGATTCTCTCTTTGGCTACATTTTGTACTAAATCGACATGTTTTTTGAGTGAAGTTCGAGTATTGGATTCTATATCGAATAAAGTAATCTTAGATTCAGAGTTTAGAGTTAATGATGCAGAGTTTTTGTTTTTAGACTTAGTTTTAAGTTTTTGATTTAGTACAGAGACAAATCTCAAAGCACGGATAGTCCTAAGCGCGTCTTCTGTAAATCTGTTGTTTGGATCTCACACACATTTGATTTTTTTTTGAATCAAATCTGATATTCATCCATGAGGATCTATGATGAAACGCATCATGTTTTCTTTGGATTTTTGTTTTTGAGTGAACACATCCTTGAGTGTGTCTAATAAGTAAACTGCAAAATCCATGTCAAATTGTCATTTGGGAAATAGTTTTTGAATATATTTATGATTTTGTACGATCAAAAGATTTTGATCTTGGTAAAACAAAATTCCATGCTTTTGAAGACTTTTTTGTAGGTCTGTAATATTTGAAATTGATTTTTTTTCTAGTTTTGGAGAAACTGTGAGTTTGTTTTTTGTACTTACAGAAAAATAATACAAAGAATTGATAGTAAAATCCCTCCTATTGGAATCTAAAATCAAATCATCTTGTCGATTTATTTTTTCTGGATGACGATTGTCTGAATATTCGTTTTCGGTACGAAGTGGTGTAAGCTCGTATTGAATAGTTGATAGTTGTGAATTGATAGTTGATAATTTATCTTTTTTATGTTTCTTTGCTTTTGGTATGAGAGTGATAGTCCCAAATTTTTCTGTAATAAAATGAGATAAGTCTTTTTTGTCTATTTGATCATATATTTCTGTAGGCAATCAAGCCATAGTAAAATCAATATCTTTGAACGTTTTTTCTGTGTTTAATATCAAATCTCTCACACATCAACCAACCAAAAAAATATTTTCAGTTTTACATTTTCTCTGAAGGTATTTTTGATGTATATCTAGTTTATTAAATCAATCAAAGTTTAACATAGTTTTGTTTTTAAAAAAAATAACAAACTCATAATAGAGAATTGTTATTTTTTATCAAGAAATAAAAATATTTATTTAAATAAAAACATTATTTTAGTTTTTCTGCTTTTCTTAATTCTTTTTCTGCTTCTATAAGTTCTTCATTAACCTTAATTAATTTTTCTTCTAAATCTTTCTTTTTATCATTTAAATTATCTACTTTTTCTTGTTTTTCTTTTATAATATCACTAACTTGATCATCAACAGATTTCTCTCAACAACAAGAAGATAATACACTGAGTATTCATAATCATGTTATTGTAGCAACTAACTTAGCTTTACGAACAACCAAATCGTGTATTTTATTTAATACAGCATTTTTTTTATTATCATGATTTCATTCTAAATCATCCCAAGATTGCGCTGGGGTTTGTGGAGTATTTATAAACTTTTCTATTGCTACAGACATTTTTGCTTTTTTTACAATATAAATATTGTTTGTGTTTTGATTATAGTTATTTATTTTAATTTGTCAAGTTTTTCTTGTAACAAAAATATGGTTGATTTTAAGATATGTTTATGTATATTCTTTTGGTAAAATTTATGGGTGAGTAGCTCAGTTGGTTATCCCGCAGTACTGCGGGATTAAGGATGAAGTCGAGTTTTATTATGTTTTATGGGTGAGTAGCTCAGTTGGTTATCCCGCAGTACTGCGGGATTAAGGATGAAGTCGAGTTTTATTATGTTTTATGGGTGAGTAGCTCAGTTGGTTAGAGCAAATCCCTCTTAAGGATGAGGTCGAGGGTTCGAATCCCTCCTCGCCTAATGTAATATAAAATTTCCAGAAATGGAGATTTTTTTTGTTTTCCAAGTTTCTGCTTTGCAGAGTGTAGCTCAGTTGCCTGCCCCGCAGAGCATAGCGAATTACAGAGGTTATCCCGCAATACTGTGGGACTCCTCGCCTAACATAAAGTGGACTGAAACTCAGATTTTTTTGTTACCATGATAATCAAATATTCTAGCTTGCAAAAATAAGTGATTTTTCTATTATGAATTAGCTTTATATAATAATTTTTGTTATGGTAAAAATACATATGTACAAAAAGGAAATAAAAAAAATTTGTACACACCAACATTTGGTAATAGAAGATATTGCAAAAAAGTTAAGGGAAAAGTTTCCAAAAGCTGGACTTTCTACTATATATAGAAATTTAGATGAGATGGTGGCTAATGGAGAATTAATAAAATTAAAAGTTTTGTGATCAAAATGAGTATATGAAGCCAATATATGACAACACGCACATTTAGTGGACAATAAAACTGGTAAAATAGTAGATGTGGATATTTCAAAATTGGATACTTCTTTTATACCAAAAGATTTTTGTATTGATAACATTGAAATAAATATATACTGAGAGTTTGATAAATAGAGATAAATCACTCTCTATCTCCCTCTTTGAAAAAGAGGGAGGGAATTTTATAGCTTTATTATATTAAATAATTATATACTAAATATTCCCCTCTTTGTCAAAGAGGGGTAAGGGGTGATTTAATTTTAAAACTTAATTTTTCTTAATGCAATTTTATGATGAAGTAAATATACATTTAGAATCATGAAGATGAGGTAATGGTATAGCATCTGGTAGAAGAGAAGCAAAGATGGCTTTTGGGTGACCGGATGGATGAGATGGTTGAAGTGGTGGAGACATAGTTTTTGTTGCATCAAAGGACGAAAATACACTTTTGCCGTATAGATACAAAAAGATATTTAAAGCTCAACATGGAGAAGACGGAAGAACAAAAGATCAATATTGAGCTAACTGAGAGCCACTAATGCTTACAGTTCCTGTTTGAACATTGATTAAAGATACAAATTGAAATATTTTGTGACATTTAATAGAAGATGAACAAAAAATCATCATATTGAGATGATGAGAGTGATGAAAATGAAACATTCACTTTAAAGATGCTATAAATCAATTTCCTACTTTTGCACTATTGTGAGAACCATGACAAAAAAAAGACATCATTTTGGAATTACAACTTTTAGCAGATGTAGCTTTGATATGAAGTCCTAGTGTATGAAAATCTAGCTTGATAAATTCTGTATCTCACACAAAAGCAAAAGTAGCTGACTATCCATTCACTACTCTTGTGCCAAATTTGTGAAGTATAAAGCTATGAGATTATCATTTTAATATGATAGACATACCTGGTCTAATAAAATGAGCTGCTGAATGAAAATGACTTGGAAATGCATTTTTGAGACATGTTTTAAAAGCTAGAATTTTCTGTTTTGTGGCAGATTTATCTAGGTTTGATACTGGTATAATAGAAATCGTAGATATTTTTAAAGAAATCATACAATATATTAAAGATAAAATTGATGAAAATGTAGAGATAAAAATATTTGATCAAGAACAAGATATCATAATGCAAGTAATACAAGATAATGATATTGTTTTGAACAAAAAAATTGTTTTTGCTATGAACAAATATGATTTAGTTTTTGATGCAGAAATTGTAGAAGAATATAAGAAGCAGTTTGTTAGAAGTCTAAATATTTTTCTTGAAAAAGAGTTTTCTTTTGAAATCGAAAAGGAATCTTTTGAAGAAAATAGTTTTGTAGTATCTGCAGCATCTCATTTTGGCCTGGAAGAATGGATAAAATGACTTGTGAAAATATTAAAAGATACAAAATTGGAAGAACATTCTTTCCATGCTCAAGAGCTAAGTAATTCTGAAAACTGGGAAGTGGAGATGATAAAAGATATCACAAAACAAGAAAAAAGTAAACTGTTGTCAGAAAGATACATAGAAGAAGTAAACTCAGAATTTATTAAAATATGGGAGATAGACAATCCAGAAGTTTGTAAGATGGCTTTTATTACAATGTGGTGAAATGATGAGGCAGAAATGCGATTTTGGAAAAATATGTGACAAAAGTGATTCATCACAGAATTTGAAAACAATTGAATTAGAAAATGAGATGTATTGAAAATAAAAAGTTATTATGAGTGATATGATGACAGATATATACTATATTAATTTAGAATTAAGAGTTTAGAGTTAATAATTACTGTCGTTTCGAGATATTATTGTTTCATTTTTATCATTTCGAAGTGGTATTGTTGCGAGAAATCTTTTACTGTCATTCTGATCCCGCAGAATTGCGGGAGAAGAATCTAATTTAGATCCCTGCCTGCCGGCAGGTATATCTCGCAATACTTGAAACCTGCCTTTGCCGGCAGGCAGGCTCTAGATGACAAATCCGCAATATTTTACACTCCCGCTAAAGACGGGACAGGTCGAGATGACAAATTCAAGTTTGACAACTTTATACTTTTAACTTGATAACTTTTAACTAACAATGTTTGTGATATTAAATATTTCTGACTCTGATAAGCATTGGGATATGGGAATAAAAGAATATACAAAAAGGCTTGGAAAAGATTTGAATATTGAAGACATAAAACCTGTGAAAAATGGGACACAAGAACAAATCATTGAAAAAGAGACAGCTTTGATTTTAGAAAAGTTGGAAAAAAAATATAAAGATCGAAGTAAGGTACTTTTAAGCAAGTCCTGAGAGCAATATTCTACGGAAGAACTTGGAAAATTTTTATGATACAAAAAAACTGTTTTTATCATTTGATGACCTTATGGTCTAGATGAAGATAGCTTGCTAAAAATAGGTGTAAAAAGAATTTCTTTTGGAAAAATAACACTCCCCCACTGATTAGCAAAACTTACTTTATTGGAGCAGATATACAGAATTGGAACGATTGAAAGCTGAAAAAAATACCATTATTAGTTTGAAAGCTAGAAAGTTTTCAAGTTAGAAAGTTAGAACCCAATAACTTTCAGACCTACTGGCAGGCAGTGTTTGTTTTTGCAAAGATGGGGCTTGTTTTCTGTCTCCCTCCTATTGCAGGCGCAAATTTTTACCAATATTATGCAGGCGCGAATTCGAATTCGCGCCTACATCTAATGGGATAAAATAGTTAAAATTATTTCAATAAATTTTTGTAAGGGCGATTACTAATCACCCTTACATCGTTTTATTTTATTAAATTATACTCTTTGGAAAAAAATATAATAAAAATGTAAGGAACGGTCGCGACCGTTCCCTACAAAAAATATTATTTGTTGTAAGGGCGATTAGTAATCGCCTCTACTTGAAAACTTTTGGACCTTAAGACTTTAAAACTGTATCTTAAATCTCTTCTAGTAGCTCTGTAACAATATCGTTGTAAATATCCATACCTGAATCTGTTAATTGGATTCATTTTTCTTTTTGTTGGATAAATCATTGTTTTATGTAAGAATCGATTTTTGTATCTATGTTTTTGACTAATACAGTAGAATATTTTGATAAATCATTTATTCACGAATCTGTTCTAAGTCACAAGAAAAACTCCTCTATCAACAAATCCTTTTGTGTAAGATTTTGAATAGATTCTATATCAACAAAATTTCACTTATCATACTCGGCCAATTTAACTGTATTGGTCCAGCGAAGAGCTATAGAATCCTTTGAAATTCATAAATATTTTTTGAGGTCTGAGTTTGGATTTTGGACAAAAGAAGCCGCAGAAGTTCATATTCATATATAATCTCACATTTCTCGATAAACTCTATTGTGAATACTGCTTTTTCATAAGAGAGAAAAATTAGATAATTCGTATCTTTTGTATCATGCATCCAATATAATATCTTTGAGCATGGAAAATTCCTCGTAAATATCATCATCTGTGGAATTGATAATTGATGATTGATAATTGACAATTTGATTTAATTTTCAACTATCAATTTTCAATTTTCAATTATTTTTATAGTATCGAAGGCTGCCAGGGAAAAGCTCTAGAGTGTATATAGAATAAGAATCGACAAACTTGGTGTTTGCTAAATTTTGATAAAATTCTAACACATTTGTATTTCGCAGCTGTAAATTACCCTTTTTGCTCTCATTAAACTTTCAAAATGCTATAAAATCTAAATTGAAAATATTATTACTTCTTTTGATTGGCTGTAATTCTCTAAAAAGATCTACTAATCCTGGAAAAGTAATATCTCTAGAAGACATTGATAAAACTTTATTATCAAAAGATTGTATACCAAAACTAAATCTAACTCTGGAAAATGATTTGTATTTTTGATTTATAGCTGATACGATTTTCAGCACTTCATCTTTGGGATAAGAATTCATTTCTATACTCAATTCTCCAATATTTTCTGTATCAAAATTTTGGATTATTGTGTCTATAATTTTTTCTAAATTTTCTAATCAAATAAGTTGTGGTGTTCATCAGCCAAAATAAATAGACTTGATCTCTTTGTCTGTGAGTATGTTTGAATAGTTTTTGATTTCTGAAACAACTGAATCTACATATTTTTGTATTTCTATATCAAAAAGCTCTGCTTTCATCTGATCCATTGGGCAGACTTGAAAGCTACAATAAGGACATTTGGTTTTGCAAAATGGAATGTGAATGTAGAAGGATAACATAAGTTAGTAGAAAGTTAAAAGTAGAAAGTTAAACGTTGTACCGAACCGATTTAGTTTTTAGAAGTTGTCGGCATTACTCTCTCATCCATCCCGAAATTTCGGGATTGGCGGTCGAGTATAAAATAAACT
>CAZSQL010000042.1:0-7930 GCA_964609035.1 uncultured Candidatus Peribacteria bacterium | reverse complement strand
GAAGATGATTTTCTAGAAAACTGTGTATCAGAATAATCGGGCCATACTTTTCCATTTGCATCTGGTTTTTTAGCTTTTACTTTAATGATTAGATCATATCCATCTTCAGGATCAAAAATGGAAATGCCATATCCTTCTGTTCTATCAGTAATTTCATTTCTAAGCTTTGATTCAATTGTTGAAGGGAATTCATAAAGTCTTACTGTTCCAGAAACTTTATATTCATCTTCAACATCTGCATCTCTAGGATCATCAATAACCAAAACATTACCAACAAATTTTTCAAGTCTCTTATATCCTTTAGCAAGCTTCTTATCTTCTTTATTACCACTTTTATAAAGCATTTGTGAAACTGAACACCATGGGCAATATTCATCCATTCCATGTGTTTTAGGGCAAAAAACGAAATAATGTTTTTCATCAATGATAAAATAATGATAACAATATTTCATATAAAAATTGCTTTCTTTATCAGCAAGAAATCTAACTCTATATGTTTTAGGCACATCTTGAGTTCCCATAGTTGGATTTTTCCATTTAGGAACAAAACCAGCATTACTGTTTGGGTCTTTAATTTCTTCTGTAGATTTTTTGTTTACAAACTCTTTAAACTTTTCTTTGTTAATCCATTTGCTCATTTTTACTTTCTCCTTTTAATCATCTACTCAATTATTCTCACTTTATGAGTATTATCTTTTATCCAAATTATCCAAAATATATGAGAAGGATAATATATCTCTTATTATATATGCCCTCATTGAATAAGTAAACTTACTCATTAAGCATTTTTTCTTTATACTCTTTTTCTTTCTTCTCTTTTTCTTCTACTGTTTCACCATCACCATATATCAATTGATCTTTTATTTGTTCTTTTTTCTGTGGCTTATCCATATAGGGCTTATCATTTTTCTTAGTCATAAGTAAGCTCTCCATCTTTTTAATATAACGACCAAAGCTTTTAACTCGTTGATTAGCATCTTTCTTGTTTTGTAATAATGAGCTAACATACATTAACTCTATTTCATTCGGTTTAATCATCTTATTTAGCAAGATATATTCCATCAAAATTCTGTTTATATCATTATGAATATAGTCATATATTGGTTTACATATACCATCAACTTTGTCATCGCAATATTTAGACAATGATATATAATTATTATTTTTTAAGTATTCAAAGGACTTTTCTAACTTTTCTCTAGTTACACTATTTCTTTTGTACTTTTTATCATTGCTAATATACTTTTTGATAACTTTAGCATTTAAAAATTTTGAGTATGAAAATCCTTTCCAAAGTTCAATACCACATTTCATATATTCATCTATGTTAATATTAGACCATCTAGTATTAAACAAATTTGTAAGGTTAATAACATTTTGTAAGTTTGAATCAGTTATTTTTGATATAGTTTTAATAGGCCTTTGATTTTTTACTTTTTTATATGCATTAACTATGTCAATTTCAGTATGCACTAGTCCCACCATTTTAATATGTTATCTGACAAAAATTTGAACAATTCATTTACATCTTTTTGTTTTTGTATTTCTGCTGCTTTTAAGCAAGCAAGAAACTCTTTTTTCTCTTGTTCTTTTTCTTCTGGTGTATTAGCATTTTCTACTGTACAATCAAAAATTTCATCATCAAAATTATAAGACCTCTCACCCCATTTTTTATTATGAGATATTAACTCTCTTTCATCATACTTATCTTCAAGTATTCTATCAATTATATCAGCACAATATTTCATTTGTCTACTATAATGATCTGCCATTGTAGTCATGCCATGCTTTTCATATAATGCAGCATCTTTACTAATTTTTGTATGAAGCATAGAGAGAATGTAAGCATAATCCCACCATCTATCTTCTGATAAAAATTTTCGATACTTTATAACATTTTTTATAAACCCTATAGGAGTATGCCAAAACACTAATTTATTTAAAAATCTACACATAGAAAAATAAAAATCATCAATATGGTATTTTCTAACAAACTTTAACTCTAAAAAATAGTCTTCAATTTTATCAAACATGAAAGCTCCTTATAATTTTTTAAAGTAGTGTTTTAATATCATCAATAGTAAATCTATTAAATTTTTCTTTAGCTTTAGTAAAGAGATTTTTTACCATAGTCAATTGTTCGTTTGTTAAAATTTTTAAAATTCTATCTGTATTTTCTAGTACAATAGTTGATGTAACAATATTTTTTTTGTTGATTATGGCAATAATAGTAATATATTCATCAACTGTATCACCAATCTTTATGAGAGTATCATCATCTATTTTTAGACAATATTTCCATTTAGGAGTGTAAACAAGTGATATATCAAATAGGTGTTCTTCTTTAGGAATTTTTTTAAGACAGTTTTTACAAGTAACAAATTTTTGATCATTTGTAATCAAAGGATTATTACTTTTGATTCCACAAACAATTTTATTTTTAATAACATAATGAGTTACAGGCATCTATAATCTCCCTTTAATGAATTTTTTATCTTTCATAGTAACATTTTTCAAATGAATAAGTCAAAACAAAAAAGAGACTTTAAAAACTTTAAAGCCTCTTTATAATATTTTGGTACTTGGAGAGGGACTTGAACCCCCAACTGACCGGTTATGAGCCGGTGGCTCTACCAATTGAACTATCCAAGTTTATAGATCAATATTCCATTCATCAAAGAGAAGATCAATTAATTCATCTTGTTCTCTGAAATTAAGCTTAATATTACTTTTGATTTCACAATCTCTAACCATATCAAGAATGACCTCAGAAATAATATTATCTCTATTCAAACTAAAATATTCGTTAGCATCTTCATCTGAATAGCCAGAATCTAAAAAACTAGAACAAAGGTCTTCGTCGATTCTTTTTAGCACTGATTGTTCATTATTTTCTTTTGTAATTTTATTAAAGAAATAATTAATTTTATCATTCGACATTTTATTACCTTTTAAATTTTATCTAGGCTCCATTCATCTAAAAGAAGGCCTGTCAATTCATCTTCTTCTCTGGTAGTAAGATCAATACCATTATTTTCCAGACATTCTCTAATAATATCAGAAACAACTTCTATAACGACTTCATCTCTGCTTGAATCAAAGTATCCATCATTTGAGTCATCGTCATCATCATTGTATCCTATAAAGTCGGAAATTTCTTCATCGATTCTATCTAGTACTGATTGTTCATCATGTTCATCTACAATTTTATTAAAAATGTAATCAATTTTGTCATTATCAACCATTTTGTGACATGCTCTCCTTTTAAAGTTATTAATTTTTTGGTGCCCCTGATAGGACTTGAACCTACAACCACCCAATTAAAAATCGGATGCTCTACCAGTTGAGCTACAAGAGCTAAAGTATTTTTTGATGGAGCCCTTGATAGGACTTGAACCTACAACCTTCCGATTACAAGTCGGATGCTCTACCAGTTGAGCTACAAGGGCTAAAATTCCTCTTAATGGACTTGAACCATCAATCTTCTATTTATCAGTTAGATATTCTTAGCACCGTTGAACTAGAGAGGAATTTTAAGGTGGGAAACATTTACCCACAAATTTTGGCTCCTCGCAAAGGACTTGAACCTTCAACTTCCTGGTTAACAGCCAGGCGTTCTGCCATTGAACTAACGAGGATTAATTATTTGGTGTAGGGAGAGGGAATTGAACCCCCACAGCCGAAGCGGGTGATTTACAGTCACTTGAGTTCACCTATACTCTGTGTCCCTACATTTCTTACTTTTAAAGATATAATAAACTATTATTTAAACTTTGTCAATAACTTTTTTTCTATCAAATCCAGCTAACCCAATAAGACCAAATCCAATTAAAAATCGGATGCTCTACCAGTTGAGCTACAAGAGCTAAAGTATTTTTTGATGGAGCCCTTGATAGGACTTGAACCTACAACCTTCCGATTACAAGTCGGATGCTCTACCAGTTGAGCTACAAGGGCTAAAATTCCTCTTAATGGACTTGAACCATCAATCTTCTATTTATCAGTTAGATATTCTTAGCACCGTTGAACTAGAGAGGAATTTTAAGGTGGGAAACATTTACCCACAAATTTTGGCTCCTCGCAAAGGACTTGAACCTTCAACTTCCTGGTTAACAGCCAGGCGTTCTGCCATTGAACTAACGAGGATTAATTATTTGGTGTAGGGAGAGGGAATTGAACCCCCACAGCCGAAGCGGGTGATTTACAGTCACTTGAGTTCACCTATACTCTGTGTCCCTACATTTCTTACTTTTAAAGATATAATAAACTATTATTTAAACTTTGTCAATAACTTTTTTTCTATCAAATCCAGCTAACCCAATAAGACCAAATCCAATTAAAAATAATGTTGCTGGCTCTGGAATAGGTGTTGTTGTTAAAGCAAATGACCCATTTGTACTTATAAAAGTTTCAAAGTTTGGATCATTATTAGTATTCCAAGTAAATCCTGTATTAGTAGTAAATTCATCAATAGCAATCTGACCTATTGTTGACTTATTTCTTAAAATTACATTATTTGAATCAGTTACAGCTATTACAAGTTGAGATGTATTCAAATTTAAAGACATATCATTTCCATTTACATCAAACCAATAACCAGCTGCTAACATAGTTGCTTCAAATGTTAAATCTGTTCTACCATCTGGGGGTTCTTCTCTATAATCCATCAATCCAGAACCAGAAATTAAATTAAAAGAAGCTATCTGAATACCATCATTAGCACCAAAAAAATCTGTATATGATCCATAATTAAATACAGTATCAATGTATAAATTTAATGTGCCAGTATGAAATGTTAAATCATTAGTGCCAGTTGGATTAATATCATATCTACCAGTTGTTTCTAGTGTGGCTGTAATCTGATAAGAAGCATTAACACCTGTGTAAGTAATAACATTATTATTTTGAAAATTTTCAGCTTGTAAAGTACCAATAGTTTTAAATGTGCCATGTCCTTCTGATTCTGGCGTGCTATTATTAAGTGTTAAACCTAATAAGGACATTTCATCTAAAGGTTGTATTAATCCAATATTGTTTATATTAGGATTAAAGCCCCAGTCTTGAAATTCGATTGAATATGCTTGTGCTGATACTGTGTATACCAATAAAAATAAAAAACATAACAACAATTTGTCTAAATTTTTCTTCATTTTTTCTCCTGTTTAATTTTGGTGGGTGGTGGCGCGGGGCAGATTCGAACTGCCGATTTCAAGGTTATGGGCCTTGCGAGATAACCACTTCTCTACCGCGCTATGACTTATTTATGAACAGTATTCATAATTTTTCACTTGCTCACTCTCATTATCTTCATAAAGGTTATAGATATCAATATCAGAATAATCAAACTCAGCGGAAAAGGCATCACCAAACTCATTGTAATATTCATTCATGATAAAACCTCCTTAAAAGTTTTTTCTTTAATCGATAGCTTCACTTTCACAAAATATTATACATCAACTATCACCATTTGTCAACAAAAAATTTTAAATCTTCATATCCAAAAATTTAATCCAAGTATCAAATGTTGGCACATCTTCAGTATTTCTTTTTGCTCTCTCAATAGCACTCTCAATCTCATTTTTAGTAAATAAAGCACCTTGAATATTCCCATTATAATCAATAACATATATAGGATAATATTCTAACGATGCACCAAATTTTCTATCTCTATTCTCGACTTTTTCAGTTAAATAAATTCTACCTTTCATAGCTCCCCTTTATATAATCCATTTTTTGTTAGTTAAAATTGTAAGCCCGTACCATGGACTGCCTAGCCCTACACTAGGTCTTGTCTTTATACAATCCTTTATTAATTCATAAATAAAAACTAATTGTAATAACGTTTCTTCATCTTCAAATTTATTAATGATAATATAAGGATCAAAATAACCATGAATATCCAATCCTATAGAATCCATTTTTTCATTAACATCTTCAATATAATCATCTAAACTTTCATCATAACCAAAAATGCTATCTATGTCATTAAAAATTTTATCCATAAGACATATAAAATCATTAGAATCAAAATCATTAATTGTTTCATTCAAAAATATTATTGAAGATATAACAGTTATAACAGGATCAGTAGATTCTTTAATTAATGATTTTATTTTTTCAAATGCTATCCCTAAAGTTTTTTGAACAATAGAATTTGGGTCTTTTGTCGTTTCATTAATAAATACTGTTCCATTCACAATAATTTTAAGATTTTCTTCTTCTATCTTAAAATCAGGTATTGCATCAATTATTGTAGTAACATCATTAATAAAATTGTCTATATTTTGTGATGGTGGCATACTAAATGATTGATTTAACTTATTAACATCATTAATAAAAGACGATAAGACATTATTAAAAATTTCATTTTTTTTATAAAATTCATCATACAAATTTTCATATAGTGATTCTTTTATAGTCGTCATTTGAAAATTTTCCTCTACTTTGGTAATCTTAACCCAAAAAATCCTACTAATTTATTGTAATATTTTACTATGTTAGTATCATCCCAAAATAATTGATCTTTTAGTTTTTTATAGTCTGATAACCAAACTGATTCTAAACTATCAAAATTTTCAAGATGTGACTCTATTAAATGAATCATTTGTTCATCTGTCTTTGATGTTAATGTTAAATTTTTATAAGGCTCTATATCAGAATAAACAGCTGGAATACCTGCTGCAGTATATTCCAAAGCCTTTATATTACTCTTACATTCATTAAATAAATTTTGTTCCAATGGTGCTATTGCTAAGTCTATGTTTAATGACTTAATAACATTAGAATATTCCATGATATTAATCCATTTATAATACTCTATCTCATTAATAGACTTTAATTCTAATGGCATTCCACCAATAATAACCCATTGATATTTATCTTTAGTTTTTATAATAAAATCAATAAGTTTATTGCCAAAATCACCACCTTTAATATCTTTATCTTGTGAAAAATGATTGCCAGAGCCAGCCCATAATATTCGTGGTTTTTTATTTTTTTTGCTTATATATGTTGGTTCACCCCAAAACCCTTTAACTAAATGATTTTTAACAACTTCAATATTTGATTGATATTGTGAATATACCTCTTTAAGTTTATTCGTTGAAACAATCATGCCATCCATCTGTTTCATTATTTCTATAGCTGTGTTAGAATATTTCTTATAATACGCATTAGCAAAATTCCACTCTGGTATATCAGTTAAAAGATCATCTATCTCATAAAGAATTGGTGTCTTAGTTTTCTCCCTAAAATTCTTTCTGAAATGCTTTATTAATTCAAGCTGATCTGTTGTAGCTGACCTCTGAAACATTATAAAAAATAAACTCTTATAATATTGTGGATCATTTATAAAATGCATGCCATAAGAAGGATAAAATCTTATCCTATTATTATGATTGTATTGTGATAAAACCATTGATGGAAATACACATCTAATCATTCCACATCCAGCCAAATCACCTACAAAAATGTGATGCATTATAGATGTCGGTGTCTTTATCTCTTTAACCATTCTTTAATCATCTCCATTTCAATAGCCTGATTGCTATTCCATCTTTCTTCATTCACTATCAATAAATCAATATTTAACTCTTTACACTGATTAATCTTAACTATATCCCTTTTTTGTTGTATCATTTTATCATGCCAATATAAGCCATTATATTCTATTGCTTTATTTAATGATGGTATATAGATATCTAGTTCAAGATTTTTACCTGTTAATGGATTAACTAATATACTTCTATCATTTTTTATTATTTCAATGCCTAAAGACTCAACATAGAGTGCTAAATCTTGTTCACCTTTACTTGATTGTTTTTCAGCATTACATATTGGGCATCTATTATTCTTGTTTTTGAAATTAACAAAGGCAACTTTGTATTCATGCCCTATAGGGCATTTTAATAATAATTTTGTATGATTATTT
>CAZSQL010000041.1:0-8160 GCA_964609035.1 uncultured Candidatus Peribacteria bacterium | reverse complement strand
TGTCGACTATTTTTACCCTCCTCTTGCAGGCGCGAATTCGAATTCGCGCCTACATAAGTGGGGTTTTTGTTGTAAGGGCGATTACTGCGTCCCGCTGAATAGCGGGGATAATCGCCCCTACGCTAATTTATAAATTTTTTAATTTGAAAAAAATAAAAATATTACTATACTATGTATAGCAAATTTAAATCCCAATAGTCATGGCAACAACTCAATTAAATTTAAGATTACCTGTAGATATCAAAACCAAAGCTCAAAATAAAGCAGAAAGTTTTTGAACAAATTTAAATTTTTTAGTGAAATTGTTTTTAATTAAATTTGTGCAAGATGATAATTTAGTTGAAATCAAACAAAATATTAAAATGGATAAAATATTTGATAAATGACTTTTAGAATATCTAAAATCTTGAAAAGCAAAGGAAACAAATACACAAATAAATAAACATTTAGAAAAAAATAATAGATGAAGAATATAAGTATTTAGTGTAATTATGAAATTAAACCAACATCTTTCATTTATTAAATTATAGCTTATTGTATATAAATTGTATATAATATTTAACTAAAACTGCAAGTCATAAGTTTTAATCAATTCATTAAAACATTTTTTAGTTTCATTAATAGAATTATATACTTTATGTGGTGCTAAAAATAGATCTCTATCAATTTCTGCATTATATAAATATAATATTGCCTTTAAAAACTGATAATAATTTAAATTAATCATATACTTTCTCCTTTTGTCTTTTTTAAAATATCTCAACAACAATAAATATTGTACTTTTACATTTAATCTAATCTCGATCTCTTTTATATATTTTTTTATATCTGCTTTCCTAAGAAAAATATTATCTAAATTAGATTTTTTTAATGAATTATTATATATTTGTTTTTGTTCTATTAAATCTTGATTTAACTTTAAATAAACTATTTTTTCTATTTTATATATTCTTCTTTCTAAAAATAAATTTATTAAACTATAAAATAGAATCATAATTTAAATTGTATAAAGATCTAAAATAACTTCTCAATCTCCTCACCCACAACAAATAAATCATCTTCTTTCCATTTATTTGCCATCAAATGAAGTCAGACTGGCATTTGCTCTCCATCATCCTCTACTGTCCCAACTGGAATAGAAATAGCTGGCAATCAAGCTAAATTAGCTGGAACTGTATATATATCTGCTAAATACATTTTCAAAGGATCATCAATTTTTGCTCACATCTTCCAAGCTACTTCTGGACTAGTAGGAGATAAAATCAAATCATATTTTTCAAAAACTTTATCCATATCTTGCATCAATTTTTGTCTAGCTTTTAGTGCTTTTAAATAATATCATTCATAATTTGCACTACTAAGTACAAAAGTACCCAGAACTATTCTCCTTTTTACTTCCTCTCCAAATCATTCAGACCTAACGGCTGTATAGTAGTCGTGTATATTGTCATAATCCATAGTATTTTTTTGTAACCCAAATCTAATACCATCAAATCTAGCTAAATTGGTACTAACTTCAGCTGGCATCAAAGTATAATAGATTGATATAGCATAATCCAAAACTGGCAAATCTATCTCATCTATCTGTACTCATTTGGCACGGAGTTTTTCTACTACCTCCAAAATTCTAGCTTTGATTTTTGGATCGAGTCATTCTCACATAACTTGCTTTGGTAAAGCTATTTTATACTCACTTATTTTTTTATTTGATTTAATAATTTCATCAGCTCTAGGATCGGATTGACTATCTCTTTCATCAAATCACATAATAGCTTTTAATAAAATCTCTGCATCTTCTACGGTTTTTGTAAAAGTTCAGACTTGATCCAAACTACTGGCCATAGACTGTACTCCATATCTACTTACTCTACCATAAGTTGGTTTTAAACCAACCACCCCACATAATGCAGCTGGCTGACGAACACTTCATCCTGTATCAGATCACAATGCTGCCATACACAAATCTTTGGCTACTGCTACAGCTGATCATCCACTAGATCCACCAGGAACTCTATTTGTCCCATAAGGATTTAAAATTTTTCAAAAATATGATGTTTCATTGCTAGATCACATAGCAAATTCATCCATATTTGTTTTTCAAATTACAATTCATCCATTTTTTTGTAAATTTTCTATACAAGTAGCTGTATAAGGTGCTACATAATTTTCCAATATTTTGGATCCACAACTAGAGATGTTTCATTTTGTCATAAAATTATCTTTTACAGCAATGATAGCTCATTTTAGTGCAGAATTCATATTTCATAATTTAAAATTATCCCCAACTCTTAAATCTCAACTCTTAACTATTCATTCTTCACTCTCCACTCTCAAATAAATATTCTCTCCGTTCAAAATACTATCTTCTACTCTTTTTTTGTAATCATCAAAAACACTTTCAACTTTTAACTGGTTACTTTCAATTAATGTAAGGTATTTTTTCAAAGTCAATGACATAAAAAAACTTTTTATGTAATAAAAATTCTTGGCCTATATTCATTTAGAAATTAGCTAATAAATATTAGCTGAAGAGTATAGACTGTTGAGCAAATTTATTCGATCAGATTTCCAAAAACATCTTTAATTTGTTTGTAATCAGAATCACTTAACTTGTTGGTAGGTTTTTTTGTGGTGTTTGTATTAGTTGTTGTTCATGTTTTTACTGTATTTCATGTAACAATAGTGGTAGATATTCAAGTGTTTACTATATTTCAAGTCACTACAATAGTTCAAGTGTTTATACTTTCTGTCTTTTTAGTAGTATCTTCCAAAAAACTCTCATCTACGACTACTCAAGTTTTATCTTTTCAAAGAATACCTTCTATTTCTTTGTTTAAAGACTCCAACCAAGAAAGATCATCATCTAAATCATTTTCACTGTTTTCTATGATATCAACATCTCCAGAAATGGATGTAGTCTCTGACTCTACCTTTATATTATCTTTTTTTTCTAATCCCAACATAGATGAAATATTGTCTGGCATAGCTTTTATCTTGTCTACAAGTCTACTTGCTCCATCAGGATTGATATAACGATATACCAAAAAAACTACCAAAAACAAAACCAACAATATAAATAATCTTCTAATAAATTTTAGCATTTTTAATTTTTTAACGATAAATTAAAAACTTTATAAACATTGTCATAAATATATCAACAAAAAAATGCTTGAATATAAAAGTAAAAGATGTATGATACATAAGCAAAAATTAATATACTAAATTACACAACAAGATGATACGCAAACTACTAAAAGAAAGTAAATCATTTATATCTACAAATCATAAATTTATAAAATTAATATTTTTAGTATCGTTTTGAAAATTAATTTATACCATAATTTTGATTTCGTACAACATAAACAACCTTCTAATATACAGATTCGATAAATGATTGCCTATATTGGATACTTTACAGTATTTTTGGGAGGAAATAACTATTAATAATCTTGTGCGATTGGTTATAATTATATGACTAATTGTATTGATATGATATGCTTTTTTATATCCTACATGAATGTCAGCTGGTATACATTTTCTAAAAGACAAAAAAGACAGCATATGAAAAGCTATATGAAAATGAGTGAACGATTTTTTTGCTATGTTTGAATTAAATGCCTTAGCCTTTTCTTTTTGAATTTACACTTATGCTATCACAGTACTTAGATTATTTACATTGTGAATAATAGACAATACAATAGCTATAATGCTAGTAATTGTTTGGTGATTAGCAGTTTTATTTAGCAGTATATTTTGGCAATATGCAAAATTCATTATAGTCTTAGAGAACAAATGAGATAAAAAAGAAATATGAGTTTTTGAAGCAATCAAAAAAAGCATATGAATGACAATAAACCACATATGAATTACATCAAAATGATGGATAATGCAAATATTTCTTTCTATAGTATTTTATTTCAAAGCATTTATAATTGTATCAGTGCCATTATTGTTGATATATTTTCTAATAAACAGCAACATATCCAATCAATGACAAGAATGGATTATACGGACAATATGATGAATAACTCTAATTATTACAATTTATATTGTATCTATCATACAAGCTTTTTTCAAAAAATTCTGGTTTGATATATACAACAAGGTTAAATCCTTGGAAGAAGAAAATTAATTTACATTTATTGATATATTATTTGCGAAATCTACCCAAGCTGGATCTACAATTTCTATTACAAAATGCTTTTCTCATAAATTTTTGTACATCAATTTCTGGTCAGAATCATCAAATCATTTTTTTACTGAACATTCATATACTTTTACGTTTCATTTTTGGTCTACCAAATCTTTTTCAGAATACTGAACAACATTCATCACAGAAAAACAATTTACTCAAACTTGGTTAAAATCTTCTTGTGCATTTTGTGCGACATAAGCTATATTGCTACTAGGAAAAACAAAAGTATGTCATTTACGAGATGTGAAGGTCAAAGATTTTTCTATATTAACAGGGAACTGTTTTACTTGGGTACTCCAATCATAATTTGCATCTTCATTTTTTGTAACAACTCAAGTATTTTGTTTTGATTCATCTATCTGTCCAAGCATTTTTAATGCTACAAGTTTAGCCATATTTTTTGAAGTAGGATCTACTCTTAATTTACACTCAAATGAATTCGTGCCATCATTTCATTTCACATCAATCAAAATATCATTATTAAGGAGACTAATATTGCTACTAACAACATTTTTAACTCCTTTGCCGGCATCCCAACACAAAACATCAGCTTTATTTAAAATATTTTTTTCTATAAATTTTTTGTTTATCACCTGCATATATTTTACAAGATCTTTTACCAACGGATCTTCAGTATCATTTATAAAATAACCAAACAAAGAATCATTTGAAAAGAACCAAGACTGAACGTCAGCTTGTTTGTAATAAGTTATACCATAAGTATCTACAAACTTTTGAGCAGAAGATGCAGAAAACATCTCATTGAATCTATCACAATTTTGGTTGTTGTCTGTCTTAGAACATTTAAAATAACTTAAATTTATAATTTGATTTGTATCAGAATTTTTTATCTTCAATGCTCATCAATTTCAATCATTTAGCAATGAATATTTTTGAAAAAAATCAGAATCTAAATAGATACCCACATTAGATAAATACTTGGAACTGTAATTTAATCAAGATAAATCTTGATCATCAAGAACTTCATCATCAATTTCCAAAGAATAAATTGTATCCACTGAGACAATAGAAACTCATTGATGGATTTTTTCTACTATTCACTCTAGATATACTTCACTAGAATAATTATTTAAATTGATTTTTGAACTTTTTAGTCAAATTTCACCAATCTCCAATGAATTTATAGTATGTGTATAATTGATAATATCTCAATCATTTTTTATAACTCAAGTAAGAGTTATATCATCACCAATACTTAATCATTGGACAGATATTTGATCTTTATTGTTTTTTTCTACACCCAGTATACTCATAATGTCTGGAAATTTATTTATTACAATAAACACAAACACTATCGTAGTAATAATAGAGATAACAAGAGTAGAAACAGATACAGATTTACCTTGCTTTATGTGTTTTTGTTCCACTTTAATGTTTTCTGAAAAATAATTTTCGTTCATAATTTTTTTAAATAAATAAAATTTTTTATAAAATGTTAACAGACTCCGACCTGTCGGAGTAACAACAATTTTCATATTATCCTTCAATTCCGATTATTGAGAATTGACTGAATAATATGTGGTTTCCAAAAAGAACAATCATTCTATTGGAAAGCTATATCATATAGTGTATTTAAAAATTTCCTATATGAAATAATGGTTGTGTCATTTTAATTAAATAAATTTCATTTACAAGTAAACAACACATACTGTATAACATTTTTTCAAAAAAAGCATAAGAATAATGAAAATTATAACATTTTTTTGATTTTATAATACAAAAACAATAATATTTAGTATGTGAGATTTTACCAAATATTTAAAATAAAAAATGGAGACAAAAGAATTAGAAACAAGCCAAATAGAACAGTCTTGGGTTTCTTCAGTCACAGACAATCAGTTTGTTTGATTTGTATTAAAAATAGGTACTGGTGTATTGGTGCTTATAGTTTTAGTATTAATATCGAAGATCATAGCTGGAGTAATAAGAAAAAACATCAGGAAACATATGGAAGAGTGAAACCCAGAATGAGCAAAAAAAATATGAAGATTGATGTGAAATATTGCATTTTATATACTAGTTTTATTTGCTGTATTTATTAGTTTTGAAATTATGTGAGTAAATATCTGACTTTTGATATCATGAGTTTCTTTGTGATTGTGATTGGCATTCAAAGAAATTTTGTGAAATATGTTTGCTGGTATGATGATACTTTATACCAAAGAATTTAAAATGTGAGATATTATAGAAGTACAATCAGATGAAACATATTTTGGTAGAATAGAAGAGATCACAATCAGATACACTGTTATTAGAACTCTGGACCTTAGACAAGTAGTCATACCAAATATGACTATGATATCCAAACCAATCAAAACCTTTAGTAGCGAAAATATTGTAAAATTGAATACGACAGTATGAATACATTATGAATCAGATGTTGCAAAAGCAATTCAAGTAGTCACAAATGCTATAAATAGTTTTGATTTTGTAAAAGAAAAAAACAATACAAAAGTTTTTGTTACAAATTTTGGAGCAAGCTCAATAGACTTAAAATGTATGTTTTTCTTTGACCCAAAATGTGGAATCATATGAGATTTTGCTGTATGATATGTAAATGAAAAAATATATGAAGCATTTAAGGAAAATAACATCAAAATACCTTACACCCACACTACTTTAACATTTGAAAAAGATGAAGAAAAACAAAAAGTACTAGAAAACCTTAAGTTAATGGAAAATTGAGAAATTAGTAATTAGTGTATTGGTAATTAGTTAGTGGTTAGTGGTAATTGGTAAGTGGTAAACTGAAAACTGTACATTGTAAACTTTAAACTTTAAATTGTAAACTGTACATTGTAAACTGTAAACTTTAAACCGTAAATTGAGTAAAATGACAAGCAAATTGTTGGAATATATAGTACAATATTTGAGTATAAACTGACTAGAAATGTTGAAAAAAACAATGATAGCAGTTGCTATTTTTGTAGTAATATATTTGTTGATACAAAGAATAATAAACAAAGTAAAAAAAAGAATAGAAGAAAATGACCTACAGACAAACAGTGAATATAGTAAAAAACTATCATGATTGGTGTGAAAAGTTTTGTTTATATTGTGAATGATATTTAATGTGCTAATTATATTTCAAGTAATTTGAATAGATGTGGCACTTTTGATGGCATGAGTATCATTGTGAATATGATTTGCAATGGAAACCATGATATCAAATATGGTCGCATGATTTTTTATACTCACAAACAAGAAATTTAAAATATGAGACTTTGTACAGCTATTATGAAAATTTAACACAAATGGTACTATAGAAGAAATCAGTATGAGACATACAGTAATTAGAACAGTAGACAAAAGAAGATTACTTATTCCAAATATGATAATGTCCTCCACTCCAATAAAAACATTAAAATCAGAACAGCTGGTTAGATGAGACCTAGAACTTAACCTACCACGCTACATAGAACCAAAACAAATAAAAAATCTAATCAATTCAACAATAAACGAATCAGATAAAATATTGCATAAAAATTATACAAATACTTTTATTAAAGCCTTTGATGCTAAATGATATAAATTTCAATCAGTATTTTTTATCAACCCAAAAGAATGAACTCCATTTATCACAGGATGTAAACTTAGAGAATCAATAGACAAAAAACTTAAAAAATACGGTATAAAACTACCATACGAACATATAGTAGTAGATGTAGAATAAAGTCCAACAAAATTTCTTATAACGGACTTTGTATATGTAAATTAACTTTAAGACACGATGCTATCCAAGCCAAAAATATAAAAAAAGTATTTGAAAAAGTGTTTAAGAAATAGAAATAGATTTGTATTCAAAACGAAAAGAAATATAATAAATTATACGTCTATATCGTTGAAAAATAGCAATGCTTTTATATCAAGAAACTCTATGCACAACAAGATTTCTATCAGATTCTATGAAGACAAAGAAGTTAGAGCTATTTGGGATGAAGAAA
>CAZSQL010000040.1:0-9459 GCA_964609035.1 uncultured Candidatus Peribacteria bacterium | reverse complement strand
ATTTCTATCAGATTCTATGAAGACAAAGAAGTTAGAGCTATTTGGGATGAAGAAAATTCCAAATGGTGGTTTTCTGTTATTGATGTAGTGGGAGTGCTTAATGAAGAAAATGACTACACCAAAGTCCGTAACTATTGGAAATATCTTAAAACAAAACTAAAAAAAGAAAACAATGAGTTGGTTAGTATCACTCACCAACTGAAACTATTGGCAGCAGATTGAAAAAAATATACCACTGACGTACTTGATAGTAACGGAATTGTTTCATTAGCTAAGCATTTTCCAAACAACAAAGCAACGAAATTTTTAGATTGGTTTCTCTATAGTGAAAATACTATCGATGGACAGAGTAAAAAAAAGGCATACACATTATTTGAAAGTAATTTAATAAGTAAACTTGAAATAGGTACAGCCAAAGGTTTACAACAAATACATGCGTATCTCTTTGGTGGTTTACATGATTTTGCAGGAAAAATCAGACAGAAAAATATCTCAAAATGATGATTTAAATTTGCAAATGCAGAATTTTTAGAAAAAACATTGAACACTATCGAACAGATGCCAGAAAACACCTTTGATGACATCATAAAAAAATATGTAGAAGCAAACATAGCTCATCCGTTTATGGAATGAAATGGTAGAACTACAAGGATTTGGCTTGATCTCATATTAAGAAAAAGACTCAAAAAATGCGTAGATTGGAGTCAGATAAGTAAAGGCGACTATTTGAATGCTATGATAGAGAGTGTAAGAAATGATGCGAAAATCAAACAGTTAATAAAAGGTTCTTTAACAAATAAAATACATGATAGAGATATATTTATGAAAGGAATTGATTACAGCTATTATTATGAGGAAAAATAATTTTAACTTAACTTTTCTTAATTTAGAAGCCCTTCCTTTTAGTTATTATAGGCTTAAATTACGGACTACGAATCTACAACAGCAGGTACACGACATACAAAGTACGTCGCACAACTGCAGGAGTTAGCAATCACTGATAGTCCAAACTCAAGAAAATACTGGAGTGTGCTCAAATCAAGACTAAAAAAAGAAAACAACGAGTTGACTACAAAATGTAGTCAACTGAAATTAATCGCTGCATATATTATATTTTAGAAGTTCCTATATGACAAAAAAATCCCGCAAGAATTACAGGATTTTTTTATAGTTTATGAGTTAATGAAGGAGTTTTCATAGGAAATCTCCATTTTATTATTTAACACACCAGTAACTTTTGGTGGGTCATTATTGTACTCCACAGAGACAGAGTCCAATAAAACAAGTTTTGGATCTTCTCTGTTTATATTAAACAAGAGATATTCCCTTGATATAAAAGTTTTATACATATCTTTATTAAAAGATAATGCAAACTTTACGGTTGAAAATCCTTGAGAAAAATACTCAATTTTTTCCAGAGAAATTTTTTTATCTTTATTCTCCATACTTGCTACAGCAATATTTGGAATCGAAAGATAAAACTCTCCCGTATCAAGTGAAACATGGATATAATTTCTGTTTAGTGTCACTGAAATCCCTTCAGCTACACACTTTTGTCCACTAATAAAAAGGGACATTTTTTTGATTAGTTTTTTCATTTATTTATTTTTTGATTTTTATTTTGACTTTAACATTGATACTATACTATTTTAAAAACTAAAGTCAATAAATATGCTTGACTTTTTTTATTTTTTTAATAAAATAAAAAAAACAAAAACCCAAAAAATGAAAAAAAATTTATTTATGATGATGATTATACTTATAAGTATTTCGCATCTCAAAGGACAAAATGATTCAACAACCTATCTAGTAAGTTGGTTGTGTATGAACAAAACGGACAGCACAATGCAGCTGTCACCAAAAAATGAGGTCATAAAGGTTGAAAAAAACCTTGAAAGATCTCAAATAAGAGAACTTATCAAAAAAACTGAGGCGAATACAAATATCGTGTATTTCATCTCAGAAACGAGACTAAACGATAGCTTGGAATTTGTTTGTGAACAACAAACAATTGAGGTAGAGTATGTCCTAATAGATGGACATAAAATATCTCAAAATACGATGACAATATTTTCTACAATACCAAGCATCCCACTTCAATCAATTGAAGATGCAATTGAGGAAGAAGAAAGAAGTAAAAGTTTTATTATAACAATCATAAAAGCTATTCAAATTGAGTAGCTTTTATTTTTTACTCAATGTTTTAGAAAGCTCTTTTAATTCTCCAAACATTAAATAAATCTGATACCAAAACTCATTATTTTTTTGCATGAAATTATCAAATTCAGTATTCAAAAGAATAACCTGCTGATTTTGAATAACTGGTTTCATATCATCAACTGGAAGACTTACATCCATTTTAGATTCTTGCCTACAAGCTTCTATCAGATTGTCTCTTTGACTTGGATTAGATGATACTTGCTTAGCTACTTTATATACACAAGGATCGTCCATCAATACATATTTGTTTTTTTCAATATCCAAATTATTATCTTTAGAAAATCATAAAATACTAGACATCATATTTGTATTAAACTCTATTTGCTCTTGAGTTTGAGTTAATTCAGATTTATTGGAAGATACTGGCTTTGTAACACTATTTATGCTAAAGGACAGCTGGTCTGCAAAACTATTTTCCTTTTTGCTACTATCCAAAAATTCTTTGGTTTTTACATTTGTACTCAATTGTCCACTATTTCTTAAATTCTGCAATACATTGTGTATTTCCATAAATATGGAAGCAATATTGTAGACAAACTTGTTTGTAGATAATTTATTGTCTATGACCGGTATAATACAAAATTTTATCTTAAATGCGCTGCTTAGTCCAGGATATTCCATAGCATCAAATATTGGACTTTCATATACTTGACAAGAACACTTTGCATAACACACAAGTTTATCACAATTCATCGCATTACAAGGCAATGATTGACACTTTTGAAAACAACCAAGCACAGGATCATCTTGTGATATTTGGTCATTAGACTGCTCTGCTGCATTTTGTAAAAGAGATTGTATTTCCTCAAAGTCAGGATTACCATTTGATAAACAATCTGGACAAGTTGTAGTCTCCCAATTTTGACAAACACCATCATTGTTACAAGACAAAACAGAGACATCCTCCAATACAGATTGTAAATACTGTCCAGGAGTCAAAATTTCTTTTTGTCAGTCTCAAGTTGTAGATATATTATATTCTTCCACCTGAAAACCAGACACACATTGATTTCCAGCAAATGATAAAGATGGGTTTGTGACATTTAAGTTTACTGATTCTACAAAATCTTTGATAGAGTCATCCACAACTTGTTGAACTCAAGTACTGGTAGAAACAATGACTCAGGCACCAGAAACCACATTATTTGTATTTGGATTTATTCATCCAACTGGAGATGAATAATTGTTGTACGGCGAAAACCAATCTATATTCATATTCATAGCTGGCTCTTGATATATAGAGTTGTAATTTACATCAGGCATTTTAAAAAATAAAGTTTTTACTGGACTTTCTACATCTTGAAAAAGAATTTTTCCAAGCATATAAATATCATTCATAATATCATAACTACTGTCATCCAAACTATTATTCCAAAAATAATTAGATCATTTTATAGCTCATCATATATTGTGCATATAGTATGAATTCAAATAGAAAGTCAAAAAAGTGTCTTCAACTTTAATTTGACAACTTTGATTTAAAGCAGGCGTATTGTTTAGCTGTCATCATTTTGGTTTGTGTATACATACATTCAATTTATTACAACTTTTTCACATGTTATCTCTACTTGGTTTTTCAAAATCTTGTAAATTATTTTTTAGATCTTGCTTAAATGTGGAATTGGCAAAGTATAATATATTGATAACTTCCTGTGTATCCATTTTACAAGAATATTTGGAATTGATATCATTAACTGTCTTAGACAAAGCATCAAACATTGGTGTCATATCATCACCTTGTTTTTGATTTAAAGATAGTTTGTATATATCATCAATTATTGCCTTACCCCCAATTTGTATTTCTGAATTTCTCTTGATCTTATTTTGTAGTTTATCCAAAGCATCTCACATTTTAATTTCAAAAGCAAAAGAAATATTGAAAAAAAACAAAACAAAAAGCAAAATAGCAAAAATACTTTTTATATTTTTAATATTAAATAATTTTGTACTATAGTGTTTATTCTGCTTTCTGTACATTTCTTAATTTATCAAATAAAGTCCTAATTGGTGGATATATTTTTGCTAAATCTTTCATAAATATATTTGCATGTTCTTGATACATTACCAATCCTATGTGCAAAGGGAAAGTTCAAGAAATCTCTGACAAAGACCTAAAAGACATGCTTATAGCATCTCTAATTTTTATTGTATTTTGCTGTGCTCCAAGAACTTTGTTTTTGTTGTCAGACAATTTCTCTATATTAGAATTTGAACTAACATCTGACAAATTTGGATTTTGCGACAAATTTATAGAATAATATGTCATAAAAAGACGATATCGCATATATTCATTGTAAACGACATTTATAAAATCATCATTAAAGTTGCTTTTGCTTCACAACAAACCACAATACAAAATATTTTCAGAAAATTTATTATCACAATCCACATCTTTATTTACTTCACTAATCTTTTTTACATCAATTACCTTGGTCTTTGTGAGTAAATTTCTAGCATTTTTCATATAATTTTTGAGATATTTACAAGAAGTATTATAGTAAGTGCTTTTAGGATTACAGATATCTATTCATAGAAAATTATGTTGGGAAAATTCGTTAGCAGACACAGTTGGGTCAAAATCATCTTCAAGTCACTTTATTCAATATATTCTAGCTTGTCATATATTAAAATAGTCATTTATAATTTCATTAAACATGTTTGGTATATGTTTATAAAATTCACATCCATTCATAATATTTGTACTATGATCACAATAATCCATTTCATCAAATCACAAATTATAAATACCAAAACTACCAAAAGTTTTCTTTTTTAATATTGAATCATCTCCTTTTCTCACAACAGAAGTAAATGTTTCTCATTTTCAAACATTGTCACACAATAATGTCAAAAATACAGACTGATTTGCATCAAAATAATCATCATCTTCCATATTTACTATATCTGTACACTTTTTTTCTGATATATTTACACAAAATTCTTGAGTCACTTGCTTCAAACTTTTTGAATTATTTAAATTAGATGGACTAAAATTTTTTAGCATACTTTCACAAGAAGGAGCAATATTTGCAAAAGAAAAATTAAGTGATAAAGTCATCACAAAGATCAAAAGGAATATTTTTAGTATAGTACAATTCAATTTCATTTTTTTAAAGTTAATTTAATTTAAAATACAATTTATAGATCACTTATTTCCACACTGTATCTTACATGTCTCTCACAAATATTTCACCAATCAGTCATCGTCCTTTTTTCAAATATGTTCACCTATCGTTTTCTGTATCCAACTAAAAGTTTCTTTAAAATACCTCGTCGTAGATATATTGTTATAAAACAAAGAAGTATTTTTATCATCAAGCTTTTCATCTATTACAGAATTTAATGTACTAGACAATGCTGTTTTCAATTCTGACAAATCAACTGCTCATGTATTAAAATCAGCCAACTCCTTGGCAACAACACCACTCAATAATTCAGTATTTTTCTCTGCCAAACTATCCAAATACAGCTTATCTTGTCTATTTTGTTTCCAAGTTTTCCAAGCACTTTTACTGGAATCAATAGTATTTTTAGAAACAATATCCAAAGGCTTTATATTTATACCATTAGCAACATTTTTAAATGCAGTCCCATTTAATAATGTACTAATTCAAAATCATTGCTGTTGTGTAAGTTTGGATGTATCCATACCATATACCGTCCTAAGCAACTCTATTTGTCTATCTGTCAAATTACTATTGTTATTTGCTTTTTCATTTTTTGCTTTTTTATCATCAATCCCAGCAAAAACTTTAGCTAGTTCATCGTTAGCTTTTTTTATAGTTTTCATTGATTCTGAAAAAGAATCTTTTATGTCTGGCAATACTCTTATGGCTTTTTTAAATTCTTCCAATTTATTATTACAAGCATTCATTCACTCTGCACATCTATAATTTGAATACATGTTATCCATTAATATTTTATTAAATTTAACAATTATATTTCATCTAGACATCTCGCTATCCAAATCAGACAAATATTTTCTAAAAAAGTTATTGTTAGATAATCAACTATGGACAGAAACAAAACTTTTCATCACAGAATTCAATTTTTGCAAAATACGGATAATATCTTTATATTGTACCTCTCACTTAAAGCTAAATTCCTCAAACAATCAATTTTGATTTGAACTAGTCATCAAATACTTTTGCTTTAATTTTTCTATATCTTTTCTGATATCTTCTGATATTTTATCATCCCAAATTCATTTAGTACCAAAATCCCACATCAAATCATGTGTTGTCATATCCAATTCTTGTAAAGTTTTCCACTCTCTGACAAATGGTTGATTTCTTGTAAGAATAGCTAATCATCACAAACCATCCTTGGTACCAATCTCAGCAGTAATTGTAGCTATCATTATTGCACTTATCTGAGCAGCTCTACCGGCTTGAGTAAAATCTTTTGTCGCTTTCTGAAACATTCTTTTCCAAGATTCCCACATTTTTGCAGGCAATGTAAGTATCCTAGAACTAAATAATCCAACCTTTTTTAAATCAGTTTTTTTTTCAGGTTCTTTAACGACATTTTGCAATAACTGAAACATCTCTACTTGAAAATTAACATATTTTTGAAACTCCAAAGATGGAGAGCTACATACACTACAAGCATACACACAACATCAATCACCATTGTCTCAATATCCAGGACTAGCACAACTTCAGTCTGGCTTTATTGTATCTGTACATACACAACATTTTTTTGTTTGGTTATAAGAATATCACATACCATATGCATCACAACTATTATTAACAGCAGATTGCTTACATGCTACATCATTAACCGCATATGCAAAACCAAAAAAACTATTTTGAGCAGTCAAAATAACCAAAACTAAATATAATACTATTTTTCTTATTTTTACCATATACAAACTAAATATTGTAAAATCATAAATATTATAATCAAAAAATTAAAAAAACAAAAAAAAGCCAACCTTTCAGCCGGCATCAACTTGACAAATACAACAGTTTACATTATACGATATAACAATAGAACAAGAAAACGATAAAACAATTCAACAAACCGCTTACCTGTAATTATTTATGATTACCAATACACCAATTACTAATACACTAATACACTAATACACTAATTACTAATACACTAATTACTAATTACCACTCCACAACTTTACATTCTCGTCGTATCCCAAGGCCTCCATAATGAGTTTAGTTTTGCTCTATCCAAGTCTTTATTTGAATCAAACATATAAACTCATCAATACAAATTAGCCATAAAATTATATTTTTGCTTCATTATTTCATTACTTTGAGCCCAATATCTAAATACTGCATTATGATTTAAATACAAATTATGACATTCAGCAAAATCTTCAAAAGGATTTGTCATACCATAACCACTACAAAAATCCTCTCTTTTTGCACCAGAATTTCTGATTTTCTCACTCTGCCAAGATAATTTATAAAATTCTAAAGATGGATCATCAATCTCCAAAACACTTCTACCAAATTCTGTATAAATTGAACTTTTTTGATCACTAAATCATCTAATCATACCCAAATCCAAAACATGTCACATCTCATGTACAATCAATTCAAAAAATTCCACATAAGAAGCAACTGTTCATAAGTTTATGGTTATAGTATCCCAATTAGCAAATCATCTTCTAGTTCAAGCATCATTATTTATTGTTATTTTTTTCAATTGAGTTTTTACAGGTCTTCCAAACTGCATATTTGACTCTAAATGTTTTAACACATACATCGAGCTAGCCAAATACATATATTTATCTTTTTGTGAAAAATCTCACTGAAATTTAATTTTTGCACAAAATGAAATATTAGATAAACACATATTTTGAAATTTTAAAAGATATTCATTTTGTTCTCAATCCAAATCTTTGTATGTATCTACTGCTAATTCTTGTTCTAAAGGTGCGACATCATGTTTTTCTATCAAATTTTTTCGCGAATCATCATATTGATCTACACTAGAAGATCATGTAGTATACATCTCATCTTCAACTATGCTTATTTTTTCTCATGTAAAATAAACACTAAGTTTAATTCACAAATACAAAATAATTACAGCTCACAAAAGCTTTATAAGATTTAACAATGATTTATTATTACCTTTTAAATTTAGCATATCGTTGAATATCATGTAAAAGATAATTAGATATTTTTCATTTTATATTGAAATCTATACAAATGTCAATATCAATTTTATTTGACAATAACCACATAAAAAAATTATACCCACCAATCAAAATTTTGGATCAAGACGATTTAGCTTTAAACACATTTTTTCACAAAGATCAAGTAATATTTTCAACCAACAATAGCGCTTTTTTGTCTAATCATGCTTCATATATTTTTTCAAATAATTCTTTAGATTCCAACTTCACAGTAGATATTATAAAAAATGTTTTTTCATCTTCATCCAACAAATTTTGACTTAAATAATCAACTATTGAATCTATATTTGGATTTTTCTTTATATCAAAATTAAAATCAACATTAGAATTTTCCATTATTTTAGGATAAGAACTATCAAAATTAGAAAAAAACAAAGTATGAGATGAAAAAACATCTACAAATTCATCCCAATTGGTAAATTTTGTCGCCTCAGAGTAAACAAAATAAAAATCAGACTGACCATACATCACCTTGTTTACCTGTACTAGACCAGACAAAATTTTAAACATATGGTTAATTTGATTCCATAATTTTTCAAAATCATGTGTGTCTAAATTTGATTGCAACAAAGATTTATGCTTATCAAACTGTTTCACAAGATTATTTGTCTCATAAAAATTTATATGATCCAAAATTGGATTTAAAGTAAGATAATTATCTTGTATATTTACAAAATGTTTTTTGGTTTCTGAATACAAAACTCACATAAAAATTTCAAAAAATCTAGCAAAATTTTCCAAAGACTCTTTTGCATCATTTTGATTGTCCAAGGTATATTTATAGTACAAACTTTCCAAAAAGTTTAAAGTAGAATACAAATCACAAGTATTGGACAAATAAGAATTGTAAGATTTATACCACATCTCTGAATCAAAAAAACAGACATCATAACCATTATAAAGATGTTTTTCATCATTTATCATAGAGAACAAACCTCAGTGAGTACATAGTATAACAGGATATTTTTTGTTTTTTCTATCATCTTGAATATAGTAGTTTATTTTGTAATCAAATTTTGTATTTAAATCCAATATAGACATCTTGTGTCTAACATGAGAAATATATTTAAATACAAACA
>CAZSQL010000039.1:2988-9697 GCA_964609035.1 uncultured Candidatus Peribacteria bacterium | reverse complement strand
TAACTTTTTGCTTTCATATTTGATGAAACTTCTTGTGCTAGTTTATTTATACTTTCTTCTATAGAATCTGTAAGAGCCTTTTCTTGAGTTATATCATCTACCAATTGTTTATATGAACTATCTAGTTTTTCAAAAACTCTATCTTGGAATTCTGATATATCCTCTACTGCAAAATCTGAAAAGTATCATTTTGTAGCTATATACAATATAACTGCTTGTTTTTCAAATGGTATAGGATTATTATCAGATTGTTTTAAAACTTCTGTCATTCTTTTACCATTTTCAATTATTTTGAGAGTATCTGGGTCCAAATCTGATGAGAATTGAGCAAATGCTGCAAGTTCTGCATAGTTTGCTAATTCTAATTTTAAAGGTCCAGCAATTTTCTTAATAATTTTTGTTTGAGCTGCTCATCATACTCTAGATACTGACAATCAAACATCCATGGCTGGTCTATTACTAGAGTTGAAAAGATCAGAATCTAAGAATATTTGTCCATCTGTTATTGAAATAACATTTGTTGGTATATATGCTCATATATCTCATGCTTGAGTTTCTATAATAGGAAGTGCTGTCAATGATCATCAACCATATTCTGGCGTAACTCTAGCTGCTCTTTCCAATAATCTAGAGTGAAGATAAAATACATCTCCAGGATAAGCTTCTCTTCCAGGAGGTCTCCTAAGAAGCAAAGATATTTCTCTATATGCAACTGCGTGTTTTGAAAGATCATCATAAAATATTACAGCATCTTTTCAGTTATTCATAAACCACTCTCACATAGCACATCATACATAAGGGGCAAGATATTGCATAACGGCAGGGGCATTAATAGGAGCAGATACTATAATAGAATAATCTAATGCTCATTTGTCTTTTAACGTTTGAACAAATCTTTTTATTTTTGATTCTTTTTGTCAGATAGCTACATAAACACAGTACATATCTCATCACTTCTGGTTGATTATTGTGTCTAACGCAATTGCAGTTTTACCAGTTTGCCTATCTCCAATAATAAGTTCTCTCTGTCATCTACCAATAGGCACAAGCGCATCAATAATTTTTAGACCAGTTTGAAGTGGCTGATCTACAGACTTTCTAGTAATAACACCTGGGGCTATTCTTTCTACAGAATACATTTCTTTGGTTTTTATCGGTCAAAGACCGTCTACTGGTTGTCATAATGCATCTACCACTCTACCTAACATTTCTGGACCAACTTGTACAGAAAAAACTTTTCAAGTAGATTTAACTATTTGTCATTGTGTGATTCATTCTCATCTTCATAAAATTAATATTCAAACTTGATCGTTTAATAAATCTAAAACCAATCATTTTGATCAATTCTCAAATTCAACAATTTCACTAAACATAACATTATCTAAACCTATAGCCAAAGCTACTCAGTCTTTGATTTCTAAAATTTCTCATTGTTTTGAAAATGATTGTTTGATATCAGATTTTTCAATCTGTTCTTCAATTTTTTTTAAAATAGATTCTGCATTAATCATAATTATAAAATTTTTAATAACTAAATTATGTTAAGATAACATTTTTTCTATATCTGAATTTAATGTTTTTTTGTAATACCATCATTCTCAACTAACACTAACTCATATTTCATCTGTAGATTTTAAGTTAATTTTAGAATTTTTAAATCTTGAAGTTATATGTTTTTTAAAATCTGATATATCAACATCAGATGAAGACTGTATGGTAAATTCAGGACTATAATCTTGAGCTTTGCTTTTAACAATATTAATTAAATTTTTAGTATCTTGATATTGAATCTTGTTTGTTTTTTTTAGTATTAATATTATATCTCAAACTGTTTTATCTATATTAGAAATTTCATCGATATATTTAGATGAAAATAATAATTTTCAAAACTTTTTATTTAATTTTGAAATAACAAAAAATAGATCAATCAATTGGTTTGGATTTATTCAAGATCATAACAATATTTCTATTAAATTTGTATTTGTAAGCTTCATCTTTTACAAAAAAATTAAATTTAATTTTCCACAATTTCTTTCATAGCTTCATTTAAATATGAAGCTTTAATATCTTTGTTGTCATTAACAAGCTTTTTGACAACCAATAATGATGTTCTTCTTACTCCATCTACAAAACTTTTTTCTAATTCTGTTTCCAGTATTTTGGCTTTTGATGTAGCAGTATTTAGCAATTTTTCTGATTGAATTTTTGCATCTGCCAATATTTCATCTCTTTTTTTATCAGCCAAAACTCAAGCTTCCAAGATAAGTTTTTCTTTTCTATCCATTCACTCGTTCACAATATTTTTTGCTTGTAATCTAGCGTCTTCAAGCCTTTCTTCATAAACTTTATCTGCATTTTCCAATTTTTTTATAAGATTTCTCCTATCTTGGATAATTGTTGCAATAGGCTTTGTAAGAAATTTCTTGAACAAGAAAAATAATATCAAAAAATTGATAATTTGTGCTACTACTGCTCATGTACTAATTTCCATTACAATTTTATTTTACTTTGTAAAATATCTTTCTGATAATTTTTTTAACCCAATAATGATAATGCTATAACTAACCCATATATAGCTGAAGACTCAACTAAAGCTAAAAACAATATCATAAACGTCATTATTTTTCATTTCATGGCAGGATTCCTAAATATAGCTTCCATAGCTCAAGCAACTAGTAATCCTTCTCACAAACCAGATCATGCTCATGCTGCTCAAACCGCCAATCATGCTCAAATTGCTTGTGCTCAATTGAAAGTGGCTGGATCAAGACCAGTAATTTGTAAAGCAATGATTAATCAATAAATAGCAGCCGATTCTGTTAATGCAATTCCAAGAATTGTAAGAACCAAAAAAGAACCAGTTAAATCTGGATTTTTACCCATAATTTCTAATGATTTTTTTGCTACTATTCATTCTCAAATTCAAACTCATAAACCAGCTAATCATATAGCTAATCATGCTCAAATATAAAGTTCCATTCTTTTTTTTATTAAATTATAAAATAAGTTTTTAATTAATTTGTGGTACTCTCATCGTCTGCTGTAACTAATTTAATAAATATAGCTACCAACAATGGGAATACAAAGGCTTGTATAACTGCCACCAAAAGTCATTGTGCGTATAAAATTAAAGGCCCCAAAACAGGAAAATTGTGACCAATAATTCAATTCATGGCAGAATTGATACCAACAACTAGCATTGTTAGAAGAATTCATCATGAAACCATATTTCAATACAACCTAGCGGACAATGATATAATTTTTGCGAAAACTCATATAATATCTAACAAACCTACAAACAAAGATATTCATATATCTAATAATTTTACAATAAACCATGCAGGCCAATAAATTATATTTGGCATATTTCATTTTGGCAAATCTATAATTCATTTTCCAAAAATAGGGACATATTCTAAAAACATTTTTATAGATCATAAGTGCCTAAATTGTATGAGCAACATAAGAAATATAGAAACAACAGCCAATCAAATATTAAATTCAAAGCTAGTGGTTGGGATAGATATAATAGAAGATAATCGCTCTACATCTACAAATATCATCCTAATCCAATCTAATAACCAGCTAGAGAGATTTGACAACAATATAACAAAAAACAATGTAACAACATAATTTTTTATGTAAGGCTTTCATGACACCTCCAATATTTCTTCAAAAAATTTATAAACTTCTTCTACTATATATTCAAACAATGTACTAAATTTTGTCTTTTTTAATCACCTCACTGATAAAATTAAAGCTACTATTATAGATGCTTGTAACAATATTCCAAGCATAAGTGGAGTCAAAGAATTTAATTCTGCGAACCACAAAGCAAACACTTTTGACAAAGTATTTGGTATAATGGTTACAAAAAATATTTCAGCATGATTTATAATATTTTGTATCATTTATCACTCTTCATTTTAAAAAAAACAAAAACCAAGAGGCCGTAAAAAACGCTTATTTATCTCCCAAATTGGAGGTGGATAGCTCATCTCAATTAGATCGAGAATAATCGGCTTCCATAGTATTAGTGAGATGTAAATATTTTGCATCATCTACGCACCACTTAGTCTTGATTATTTCGTATTATATTATTTAATCTATCATTTTCAATACTTTTTTTGTATTTTTAGGTTCAAAAAATTCTATAAAAATTTACGATCTTTTATTTTTTTGAAAAAATATATAAAAGCAAAAAAAATATTATCAAATGAATTAAAAAAATCTGAACAATATTTTGATTCAGATTTTTTTTATTTGATATAATGAATTTATTATTCTATATCTTCACTTTCTCTTCTATTTTGAACTCTATCAGGATTTTCTTTAGCAAAATCTACTTTTACTACTCTTTCCCCAAGCTCTTTTTCATTCATTGCTTCTTGTGCTTTTGCAGCATCTTCTGGATTTACAAATTCTACAAATCCAAATCCTCTACTTCTACCTGTTTCGTTGTCTAATACAACTCTAGCGAATACAACTTCTCCAAATTTTTCAAATTCTTCTCTAAGATGTATCCCTCTCATTTTCCATGGCAAACCACTAACAAATAATTTTGTTTGGCTAATAACTTGTTCTGACATTAATTTAACAAAAAAAAATAAAATACATTTTTGTGTATAATTTTTAGTTTTTATATTACAAGAGAAAATAACTACGAGTTGAAAGTTTTAAGTTTATAAAGTTTTAAAGTGTTTTAATAATTTTGCAATATGTAATTTTCTAAACTTTGTTTTGATATTTAATCTAATATTTATATGTTTGTTATAATTTTAATTTATATTTAATGTTTTAAAAATGACTTCAAAAAAAGGAAAAAAAGACTGACTTTCTATCACAAGCTTAGTATTAAGTATTGTGTGAGCATTACTTTGCTTATCTATAATCTGAGCATTTATTTGATTACCAGCAGTTATATTGTGACTAATATTTGGTATAATAGCATTGGTAAAAAAACAAAAAAAATGAATGGCTATAGCAGGCGTAATCATTTCTAGTCTAGTAATCGTAGTATCTATAATTGTGATAAGTATATGAGTTATGTTCTTTAGAAAAAATGCTGATGTTTTAATTGATCCTATAAAAGAATTTTCTCAAATCATAAAAGAAGATCCAGAGTTGGCTGAATTGATGAACAAAAAAGAATTTGCAAATGAATTTGAATACGAATTTAAAAACAGAATGATAGAAAAGTTTTGAGATGATGCAGAAATGGAAAGCCGAGAAGATATAAAGACACAGATACCAAGTATTTTTGAAGAGATGAAAAATCTAATGTTTGAATTAAAAGAAAAACACCAAGATTAATTGAAATGAATTAAACTAATTGATAATTGAAAATGGATTGAGCTAATTGATAATTGAAAATGGATAATGGATAATTACGCATCAACTATCAATTATCAACTATCAATTATCAACTATCAATTATCAATTATCAACTATCAATTATTTTAACCATATAAGTTCACTCAAGTGTGTATCAAATTTTTTGATAAAATCATCTAACCCCCACTCATGATATAACCGATAATTTTTTGTATCAAAATTTTTTAGAAATTTGCTCTGAGATGTCCATAAGTTGCGATCAAAATCATTTGTGTTGTTTTTTGTCTTTTGAATCTATATTTGACTCTAAACTAGCAAGTTGTCAGTAAATATGAAGTTCTCTAATAAGAGCTGTATCTTTTCATAATCACTCTCGATCAATAGTTTCTTGCTCATTTGGAAGAAGTAATCTTGTAAATCAATATAAATATCACCGCAAATCTTCAAATGAGATAAAATATTCTGTTCACACAGAACTTTGATATTTTCTAATAATTAAATTGACTTTTTCATTATCTGGTAACTTGAGACTTGAGACTTTAGACTTTTGCCTAATTTCTCTACTGCGAGTATCGAGTGTTACAAAATTTCTATAAGATTTTAAATCTGGTGCTTGTCAGATAATGTAAGTTTCAATATCCTGTCATTGCAAAGAATTAAACAATCCGTTGTTTGATAGTACTATGGATTGCTTCGCAGGCTTCCCGAAGTGTCGCGGACTCCTTACAGTCACGCAATGACAATATTTAATAAAGTCTTCTACTGAATCAAATAACTTATAATTTCAATATAATCTAGAATAAAGCTCTTGTGCTTTTTTAGAATCGGCTCTAAGCTCTTTTTGCAATTCATTGTGTGTAAGTTGAGCAAGATTCGTAATATTTGAACCAGCTTCTATTTCTGTAGCAGGTATATCGCGAATAAGTCTTTTGATTCTAGTATATGGTGGAATAATTTCTTGGAATGTTTGTTTAATTAATTTTTGAATATATTCTGTAGTCAATGCTTTATATTTACCAGATTTATATAAATCATAAAGTTCGGTATTTGGTATAACAGATGTAGGATAGAATTTTATTTCATCTGGTTTTAAAAATGGATCTGAATATATTTGGTGAAAAGTTCACAAATCTTTATCATAATTAGACTTATAAAGTCATGGCATGATGTGTGTAGAAAATTTGAATCCATACTGTCTGAGTTTATGGATTCCATCACGAATTTGCTCAACAGAATGTCACCTTTTGTTGGCTTCAAGGACATCATCATAAATGGATTGTACTCCAATTTCTAATCTAGTGACTCACAACGAGCGCCAAAATCTACAATTTTCATCTGTGATAAATTCTGGTCTTGTCTCTACAGTCAGACCTAT
>CAZSQL010000039.1:0-2888 GCA_964609035.1 uncultured Candidatus Peribacteria bacterium | reverse complement strand
ATCTACAATTTTCATCTGTGATAAATTCTGGTCTTGTCTCTACAGTCAGACCTATAATTCTATTTGGAGCTGTTTCGTTTATCTCAATTGCTTTTTGGATGGATGAAGAATATTTTATTTTTTTTAGATTTTGGATATCATATTTAAATCTTTTCTCACTGACATATTTGTGTCATTTAAACCGATATTTTAATTTATGGAAGAATATTTTAATTTTTCTTTGTTTTTTGTTTTCATCTAGGATATCTATCTCCAGTTGAGAGAATGTATTACAAGCATCGTATAATTTTTTGATAAATTCTATTTTGTAATCTTTTGGATAGACATCTCGAGTTCATCACAATACAATCATTTCAATTTTGTCTGTCTGATGACCTGTCATAGTAAGTGATAGCAATCTATTGTAGACTTGTTTGATAGGATCAAATTGATTTAATGCCGCTCTCATTGCTCCTGGTTCTGTGCTAATATAACTTTTTGGCATTCATTTTTCGTTGGGACAGAAAATACATTGTCCAGGACATGGATATGGCTTGGTAAGGACTTGAACTGCTACAATACCAGACTCTGAACGGACAGATCTTTTTTTGAAAAGATTTTCTATCTCTATATTTTTTGAAATCTTTTTTTCTTTGAGTAGCTGGTGGTATGTACGAAGTAATTTTATATTTGTAGGGATGTCTGACAATTTATTTTTTTTGGAAAATTCTCTCTTGATATTTTTGAAATCATCTAGAGTAAGTTTGTTTTGTGAGTTTAGTTCTATAATATCTATAACAAGATTTTGGTATTCGTTCATGGGTGTTGGGTTTAGATAATTTCTACCATCCTATACCACGCCTCTTTAGAAATTTTTAGTTTATTCCCCCGCAATAATGCGAGGTCGAAATTAAAGTTTCTGCAGTGGCTCTGCATAACTAAAACATCCATCCCGAAAGTTCGGTATTGGTGTTTCAGTATAATTAAGAAAGCTTTGTTTTCAAGGAGAAAAAAACTAATATATACTTATATTTTAACTATAATACAACCTATGAAATTACTAATTACTTGTTTTCAATGAACTGCTGTCGCTTTGGCAAATGAACTCAAAATTTTGTGATACAAAACTTTTGATAATTTTACTAGTGGGATGTATGTAGATGGTGAAATGAAAGATATATACAAAATCAATCTAAGCTCTAGAATTACAAATAAAATCTATCTGGAGGTAAATAATGCAGTGATTAAAAATTTTGATCAATTGTTTGATTTTGTACACGGTATAAACTGGGATAAGTATGTAAGTAAATGACACAAAATAAACATAAGTACAAATATTTACAATTCACAGATCAATAGCGATAGGTCTGTTCAAAGTATTGTCAACAAAGCTGTATTAAAAAAATTGGTATGATGAGAAAGACAATGGTCTTCTGATCCATCCAAAGAAGAGATAAACATTTTTGTCCAAATCATCGATGATAAATGTAGTATTTTTGTAAACACAACTGGTGAATGATTGCACAACAGATTGTATAGACAAGAAACTGGTGAGGCACCTTTAAAAGAAAATATTGCTGCTAGTTTGGTAAGAATATGCAATCGACATTTCAAAACTCCTCTACTGGATCCTATGTGTGGATCTTGAACAATCTGTATTGAAGCTGCTATGATTGCCAAAAATATCGCTCCTGGGTTAAAAAGACATTTTGCTTTTGAAAGTTTTAGAGACTTTGATAAATTGGAGTTGGGAGAAATTAGAAAAGAGTTAAAAGACAAAATATTTCAGTGAGATTATAAAATCGTAGGATATGATATAGATCCAAAAATGATAGAAATTGCCAAAAAAAACGCTTATAGCGCTGGTGTGGACGACATAACACATTTTGAAGTAAAAGACATCAAAGATGTAAAAAAATGGGATGGATATGTGGTTTGTAATCCTCCTTATGGCAAAAGGCTAAATAATGATGATATGAAATCACTTTATGAAAATTTAATTGGAATATATGAAAATGGAGCAAGTGGATGTTTTATCTCCTCTCGAGAACCAGCTGATCGTATGGTATGATATGATTTTAAAATCAAAAATTTAAATAACAATGGGGAGATAGTAAAGGTATATTTGAAGAAATAAAAAAATCACCCCTTTAATCCCCTCTTTGATAAAGAGGGGTTGGGGTGATTTTAAAAATTAATTAATTACTTTCTACTGGAGTATCCAAATCTTGTGGAACTTCATTTTCTATAGAAACTGTATCTGAAGCATATTGAGTACACTTTGGTTCTTGATAAACCTCACAAAACATTTCAGTACAAGCTCATATTTCTCCATTTTCTACTCCACAATTGTTACATCCATCAAAATATGATAAACAGTTTGTAAGATCCAATTCTTTTTTGTCAGACACTGTTTCCAAACATTTTGGTTCTGTTGGTGTTTCACAATACATAAGTGTGCATGCATTTGGTCTACCATCTTTTACAGTACAAGTATTACATCCATCGAAGTAACTAGTACAGTCTGTAAGATCCATTCCTGTTCGTTTATACTCTAGACACATTGGTTGTGTTGGCGCTTCACAAAACATTTTTGTACATCAACCAATCACTCCATCTTCTACCATACAAGTATTACATCCATCAAAATAACTTACACAATCAGTCAAATCAACTGCTTTAGAATTATCAATATTTTTAGATACAGATATATTTAAGTATCCAAAAACCTTTTGAGATAAATCATGTTCTGGTTTTAAAACCAATCAAGCAAAAGCTGCAACTATAAGAAGCAACAAAACAATAAGGAAATTTTTCATTTTTTTTATTATTTTAAAGGTTAAAAGATTTGTGTAAATTAGTTTATTATTAATTGGGAATTAACTTCTTGTTTGTGCTCCTTTTTTAAA
>CAZSQL010000038.1:0-9909 GCA_964609035.1 uncultured Candidatus Peribacteria bacterium | reverse complement strand
GTAGAAAATATCAAGAACTTTACTAGAGAAGATCTGATAAAACATAAGGATGGATTGTATACCAAAGACAATCTAATCTTGATAATATCTGGTAAAATAGAAAATCAAGAAAAAATAGAAAATATTATTGCAGATATTTTTGAAACTTTACCAGAAAAGAAAAACATAGAAAAACCAGATTTTGAAGATATCTTGCCTAGCAAACAGAAAGATTTTTACGATAAAAAAACTGAGCAAAATCATCTTATCATCTCTACAAAATGATTTAAATGATCTGATTCAAAAAGGTATGCTGCAAATGTATTGTCTACGATACTTTGATGAAATATGTCATCTAGATTGTTTCAAAACATTAGAGAAAAACAATGACTTTGTTATTACATTGGAGCAAAGCACTATAATTGACCAGATAATTGAGTATTTTTAATCAGAGCGGGGTTGGAAAAGTGAAGATTTAATTTTGGTGTAGAAAAAATATATGAAGAGCTGGAAAGAATAGCAAAATGAGATATCACTCAAGAAGAATTTAAAAAAGCTATATGATATAGTATAGGACAAATTCAAATGTGAATAGAATCTAGTGATGATATGGCTAGTTTTGTATGAAATCAGTACTTATTGTATTGAGAAGTAAAGACTTTGGATGAAATTTTGGAGATATACAAAAATATGAAATTGGAAGATGTTTTGGAGATAGCAGATAGATTTAAGAAAGAAAATTTGTATCAGTATTGGATTGAGTAGAGGTAATTGATAGTTGATAGTTGATATTTGATATTTGATAATTAATTATTTTAAAATAATATTTATTTTTCTCTCTTAAATAATGGGCAAAACAAGACATACTAATATCCCAGCTTCTTATTTAGTTTTGAAGAAAGAAAACAAAGTCTTATTGCTTAGAAGATTCAATACTGGATATGAAGATGGTAATTATAGTATGATAGCATGACATCTTGATCCAAATGAAACTTTTATAGATTGTATTATGAGAGAGGCAGAAGAAGAAGCATGAATAAAACTAGATCTTAATTATCTTAAAGTAGCGCATATAATGCATAGAAATTCATGATTAGATAAAGAAAATGAGAGAGTTGATGCTTTTTTTGTTGCAGAAAAGTGGGATTGAGAAATTGTAAATAAAGAATCTCACAAATGTGATGATTTATCTTGGTTTGATATCGATAATTTACCAGAAAATATAATCCCTTATATCAAATTTGCCTTGGATAATATCAGAAATGGTATTTTTTATAGTGAGTTTGGCTGGGATTAATTATTTTTTATAACATCTTCCATATCTTCTGAAGAAATATTTTCTTTTATAGTTTCTATTGTATCCAAAAAGTCCTCTTCTAAATTAACATTATTTAATTTAGAATTGTGTTCTTTTTTATATAATTCATAAAACTGGCTAATTTTGTCTATAAATTTGGCTAAAATTTCATCATTATTCTTATATTTTTCAATCCGTGAATGAAATGTATTAAACGGAGATATTTCTCCATATTTTGATTCTAAATTTTTATAAGCTTTTTGATAATTTGATACAAAGATATCTTTATTTGTAAATTTTGCTTGAGTAATCATATAATCCAAAATATGCTCATGTTGATTTAAAATTTCTTCTATTATAGCTAAGTGTTTATTTATCACTCATAAAATATTCTCAACTTCATTAAACCTTTTTTGAAATTTATTTTTTCATCATTCAAGTCTATTTGCATCTATTGAACTATTTTGGAGAGTAATTTCCTTGAAATTATACAAATTTGCTCAAAGTATTTTTGCATTTGTAGAAGAAATAGTTTGATCTATAATATCTTGTAGTTTATTTGCTAAAGTAGGATCTTTTAGATTTTTGGTGAAAAAGAATTTAATATCTTGCATAAGTTTTACTATTTCGTCTTTATTTAACTTAATCTCATTTTGTTTATTTTTCTCAGAATCTATTATGTGATACTGACTTCTCACAGCATCATAAACATTTGAAAATGTGTTGAATGTAGTAAATATTTCAGTACGTTTTTTTTCTCATTGAGTTAATTTTCTTTCAGTATTTTTGTGGGTCAATCTCTCCTCATTTCTAAAAACTATAATTTTATCATCTATCAAAATTATCCTATGAGAATCTAATCATGTGATAAATCTTGCTCTTTTAAATATTTCCTTTATTTGTTTTTCTATATCTGGTGAATTTATGTCTAATTCAAAAAGTTTAATAAAATTTTCGGATAATTTATCTTTGTCTATTACCATAACATCTGTAAGTGTGTTGAATATTTTTCTGTTGTTATATCTATTGTTTTTTTCTAAATTATTTTCATTTAACTTGAAAAAATAATCACTATTTCATATTGATCTTTGTAGATTTTCGTAAAGTTTTGATGACAATATTTCCTTTGTCTTTGTCCGAGGAAAAATTCATTTAATTGGGCTTATCAATCAATCTTCTACTGATTTTTTTCGTTTTTGTTCTTGACTCATAGTGCAGAATAATATTATGTAAATATTATTCATAATATAGTAAAATAATAGAATAAGTCAACACTATAGATTTAATTCTAAACTGATTGGGCAGTGATCAGATCACATCACTTGTTCTTGATGTTCAATTTTGGAAACCAATGGTAGTATATTTTCAGAAACTCGAAAATAATCCAATCTCCGTCAGACGTTTCTAGGTCTAGCTCATGCACGATAAGATCGCCGAGTATATTTATCTTTTAGCTCTGGGTTGAAATGACGAAAAACATCCACATATCCGTTGGCTTGTAATTTATCCAGTTCAGCCCTTTCTATTGGCAAAAATCAGATAGAATTTTTATTTTCTTCTGGTCTTGCTATATCTATAGGATTATGACAAATATTGAAATCTCATGTTGTAATTACATTTTCTCAGTTTTCTCTGAGAGTATTTATATAGCGAATAAATTTTTCGTAAAATTCTAGCTTATAGCTAAGCATTTCTGTACCATCAGCTTTAGTACCTCCATTGGGGAAATATATATTAAGTAGTGTAACATTAAAACCCCCTTTATCCCGCTTACTAAGGGGGATAGAAAATTTAACTTCTACTACTCTGCCATCTTCGTGGAAATGTTCTAATTCTCCAAAATGATTTTTTGTGTCCAATATTTCTAGATTTTTTTTGTAAAATATTGCAGTACCCGCATATCATGGTTTAGTCCCAGAATGTCGGATATAGTTGTAGTCTTTCATTATAAATTTTATTTCTGCAGGTATTTGATGCTCGAAAGCTTTTGGTTCTTGAATACACAAAATATCTGGATTATCTCTCTTGATCCATTCTTCAAATCATTTATTTATTACTGCCCTTATTCAGTTAACATTTCGTGAAGTTATTCTCATGAAATTGAGTTATCAAGTAAAAAGTTATCAAGTTTTAAAGTTTTTTAAATTAAATTAAGTTAATTTTATTATTAGAGCTCAATTTATTGGTTCTGATACAGAACATATTTTATCAGGGAAATGAGTTTGCATTTTCTTATAAAAATCTATTGATTTACTGTCTGAACGACAAGTTAATCAAATAGAATTAACTCATTTTGCTATTAAAATATCAATTAATTTACCAAAAAGTTCTTTTCAAATATATTTAACTGGTTTATTTAATATTCAAATTTTTGATAACGCTTGAAAATTGTTTTTATTTAATTTACTGTTGTCTTGAATTCATTTAAAATTTGAGGTATAAAATTCATCTAAAATAGCAATTTTTCAAACTATCTTAAATGTACAATATCATAATTCTAAAACATTGTTTCAATTGTCATAAGATATAGACAGACTATCTTCTCATTCAGAAAAACTAACATTTGACATTATATCATATATATTATCAACACATTCTGGTAAAAATATTAGATCATTGTGTGATATTATTTGATTTTCTAATAATTCATTCATTTTTAATTTAGTGATTATGGTTTAATAAAAATACAGATAGCAGACCGATTAAAACAAACATTAAATATATCAATTTTATTTTTATTCATCATTTATTCTTCACTTCTGGCAGAATGTCTGATAATGCTAAATACAAAAGTGCTCATCCTATCATAGCAATGATTACAAATTTATGTTCTAATAAAAAATCTGTAAATGGAAATAAAGTAAGAGCTCAAATTACTCATCCAAGTGCTGCTATGATGACAAATAATTCTTTGTTGTGATTCATGATATAGTTCGCTGTGTTTTGTGGTATACTGTGAAGCAAAACTGCTATAGTAGTAGCGATACCAAATTCAGTATTAATTGCAAAAGCAGAGAACAAAACTATTCCATGCAATATGTTGTGTAAAAATGTTCACGTAAACATCAATGTTTGATTTTTGTGTTCATGATGATGTTCATCTTTATTTGACAAATCTTTGCAGTGATGATAATGGAGAACTAATTCTAAAATATAAAACACAAAAAGTCATATTAAGATATAGATTCATATTTCATGTCAGTGCATTCATGATTCTACTATTTCTGGTAAAAATCATAGAAACACAATTCATAACAACACTCAGACTGTGATTGCAGTAAAATAGTCTATATATTTTGTGAGTTGTTTTTTAAAAAATCTTAAAATAAACATTAAAGCAACCAAAGCTACTCATATAACCACATTTCAGACTAAAGCTCATAAAAAAGGAGTCATACTTTATTATTGTAAATAATTAAAAGTTTTTTCCAAAAGTTCTTCTAAATTTCACTCATTTCTAAAACAATGATCTGAATTTTCAACAAAATCGTATTCTATATCAGTCCTTGTTAGCTCAGCAAAAAGTTCTTTGTCAGATGCATATATTATTTTTACTTTACTGTTTAATTTTTCATTAATATCTCAAATCGACAATATTTCTTCTTTCATTTTGTCTCATATTATAATATCCATTCACCAGGAAACATAAGTATAGTATTCTGAATATTTTAGTTCTGATTGCAATACTTTACCTGTATTTAATACAGGGTCTCGTAAGACTATCTTGTTTATATTAGAACAATCAGATAGCATAATTATAGGTCATCATAAGCTATGTCAGATAAGATATATTTCACTATATTTGTCTTGAAAATAATTAATTGTAGTTTTTAAATCTCCAGACTGTTTTAAAATAGTATTGTTTGTGAGATTTGTTTCACGATACAGGTTTATTCTAAAAGTGTCGAATCATTTTTCATTGAAAAATTTATATCCATTAAAAAGGATATGCTCGCTTATATTTCATCCAAGTCCGTGAACAAAAATAATCAATTTATTTGATTTCTGTCCTGAATTAAGTTTCCCATGAATTATACTTTCTCAATCAACAATTTTAAGGATTTTTTCCATATTATTGAAATAATTCTAAAACTTTAGAATCTTTTCATTGTACTGTGGTATCACTTCATCATCATTTTAATCATAAATTTTGTGCTATTATTTTGGCAGAACTATCTGGCTTGGAAGTGATAATAGCAAATCATCAATCATTGTTGAATACGATTATATCCAAGTCTGAAAAAATTCATTTTGCTTGAAAAACAATATCTTTAAATTCTAAATCTTTTAATATAGAATTATTAGAAACATTTATAATTTTATCAAAAATATCATTGGATGGATAATCTCAAGATTTTAAAGTATCTATAATGAGTTTTGTATTGATCGATTCAAATCTAGAATTCATTTCTTCTTTTTCTCTAAGTTCTTTGTCTAATTTATCTAATATTTGATTTTCTGCTTTTACTCAAAGTTTTTCTGCTACTTGAGACAAAATTTCTCTAGTTTCTCGAAGTCTTTCCAAAACTTTTGGTCATGTATATGCTGAAATTCTTTTTATACCACTAGCTACTGCTTCTTGATTTACTATCACAAATGCTCAGATATCTTTTGTATTTTGTACATGAGTTCATCAACAAAGCTCTATTGAAACAAAATTTTTATCCCCCTTAGTCCCCCTTAGCAATGGGGATTCAATTGAAACCACACGGACAGTGTCTCAATATTTTTCATCAAAAAATGCTTTTGCTCAAAGTTTTTGGGCATCTGCCAAAGACATTTCATCACAAGAAACGTTTAATGATTGATAAATTGTATTATTTATATTTTCTTCTATTTTTTGTAGTTCTTGTACCGTAAGCATCCTATCAGCATAAAAATCAAACCTCAAAAGATCATCATCTACTAGAGATCATGCTTGTTTTGTGTTTGGAAATATTTTAGCTAATTCTGCATGCAAAAGATGAGTAGCTGTATGAGCTCTCATTTTAGCAAATCTTTGAGATGGATCTACTATTAGTTTCATGACACTAAGTTGAAAAGTTAAAAGTTATCGAGTTATCAAGTTCGAAAGTGATCAAGCCTGCCTGCGGTAGGCGGGTTTTCAAGTTATCAAGTTTGAAAGTTTTCAAGTTATTTAGTTTATAGTTTTTAGGTTTAAAACTTTATGAACTTGATAACTTTATACTTTATAACTAATTTATGCAGACTTCATTTTCAGCATACCAAGTACCTCATTGTTCTTCACAAGCTTGTTGTGAATCAATCATCGTACTTGGATCTTCAAAACATTGTTCAAATTCATCAGATCGCACTCATCAAACATCTTCACACTGAGCTATCATAGCTTCTATATTTTTATTTTCTTTTGGTCATGTTAGGTACATAACAGCAGAAAGTGCTGTAAACAATATAAATCAAGCTAAAACTAAAATCACAAAAATTTTTATAATTCATTTTTTTGCAGAAGTTGGAGTCATTTTTTTGTATGTATAATAAAAATAAAAATACAATATTTAATAGTTTTTTCAGCATTATATTCAAGTCTTTGTAATATTGAAATTAAAAAGATGCCTAAATTTTTGACAAAAAAGGAAATTATAAATATAATAAAGTATTTATTATATTAATTTAATATTATTATGTTAACAAAAGAACAACAAAAAATTCAAAAAGATGCAATAAAAAACTATATTATTGAAAATGAAGAAAATATAAATTTTTATAAAAAATGAGATCATCGAAAAGCAAAATGTAAAATTTTTGAAGACGATTTAAACAAAACCATATCATCATTTAATAACCATCATAGACTTTCAAATATAAAAGAAACTATTGAAGTTTTTATGTGGGTATTGTTTAACGAAAATGAGGATAAATTGTCTGGGAACAGTTTGATAACTCAAGAAACAAAAGAAGTTTGAAAATTAATAACAGAAAAAATTCTTTTTGTAAAAGAAGCTACTAACGAAAGAATATTACAAAACCTTCAGAAAGTTAAAAATGAAAAAGAACAAAGAAAAGAAAATAGAGAAACTAGAGAAAAAGATAATACTATGAAATGGCGCATGATAAACATGTGATTAGAAAAAGAACAACACTTAGATCAAATTGTGGATGCTTTACTTCTAAGTGAGTGAATATTAGAAAGAAATATAGAAAAGGAAAAACTTGATAAAATTAGAAAAAATGCTAATTATGATACATTAAAATCCATTAGTCTTAAAAATAGAAATAAATTAGATAATATAGTTAAACGATTTAATGATAAATTGGAAAACAACACTGTTCCAACAATCAATTATGTTGTGGATAATAATTTATGAAAAAATATGATAGAGGCAAATTGAAAAAAAGGTATAGTAAAAGTAAATAATGAATATAATAAAATATGTGAAGATAATAAAAATAATGTAGAAAAAATATTATGAGATGAGGTTTTTGAAATAAGATCTTGGATTTTTGATCGTGTTGTAGAATATATACATATGGATATTATTTTAGAAAAGATGAGATATGCTTTTAAAAATTTTGAAATTAAACAATGAAAAAAAACAATACAACATACACCTAAATTGGCAATAATAAAAACTGATGTTATAGACGATACCGTATCTGGTGTTGATTACGTACTTGTATATGAAACATTAAATAATAAACAAGAATTAGAAGAAAAAGCTTGTTTTATTGATGCTACGAATGCAATTGGAGAAAGAAACTTAAGATCAAAAATAGAAAAATCAAAAGAAAGCAGAATCCCACATAACTTCTTTATATACAACACATTGTTGGAGTCAGAAAAAAGTTGATCTAATATGACAACAAAGGCTGAATATGTAAATCCTGTAATAGAGCAATGAAATGAATGTGTGCCTTTCTTGATATCAAAATCATTAGAAAAAATAGAAAATGGAGAAGACTATAAGATGTTTATTAAGGACTTTCTAGATCCTGGTAAGGATATTTATGATTCTTCCAAAGAATGATTATTAACTTTTTTAAAGTGACAAAATAAAAATAATAGATGAGAAGAACGTATAGATGATTTAAAAAAAGTAGATGAAAAATATATAGATGGAAGATCTATAAATATAAAAAAAGTTGCATAACATTTTTAATTGACTTATATATATAAATATATATATATAAGTGTTGTGTATAAAAAATTAAAAAATATGAAAAAAAAGACTCCGGACAATTTTCAGAAGATAGAAAATTCCGGAAAATCTAAAGGAGATAAGCCTAAAAAAAAGAGAGACATAAAATATGTGTCTGCAAAAGATGGCGAAACTCTTGATGAACTTATCAAGAGAGAACTCCAAAAGTAATTGTTTTTGAGTTATTAACCATGTACTAATTCTAATATTATTAGAATTAGTACTTTTTTGTAAGTTCACAATTTTTTATATTATCTACCTTAGATATAAATTTGACGAATAATATTTTTTAATTATAATTTTATTGTTTTTTTATATTATTATTTTAATTTTGGAAAATCTAACAAACTCGAATGATATAAATAGCACAAAATTATATTGAAAACAAAATTTGAAAGATAATATATTTTCTACGATTAACAAAAAATATAATCTAAAAGATTTGTGAAAATGAGTTTGAAATAAGTCCGAGATACAAAGAATCATAAATAATGATGATCTAAAACAAAGATGATTAGATTTTTGAGATATTTTAAGACTATCTTGATATTTTGGTGATATCAAGAAAATCACAAAATTAAATATAGAACAAAATATAGAATGAATCTACAAAGTGATAATTGAGTCAGATGAATTTGATGAACTGGAGACACATATTGAGTTATGTAATAATGCTATCAAGATAGACTGGATGAAAATAAATAAATTTGTAGCAAATAGTGGTATATGAACTAAATATGTTGTAAATCTAATTTATTTTGCAAAAGAAAAGTGATTTAAAGAAGTTTATACTACAGCTGCTAAAATGGTAGGTTTGGACAAAAAATACAAAAATAAATGATATTTCTTTTTCCCCAAACTTTGATTTTTACCATCTGAAAATGATTCTAAAGACAAAAAAATAATTAATAAAATCAAAAAAAATCCAGACTTCTATAATGTAGAAAGTGTAAATGAATTACTTTTACTTGAAGATGAAGAAGGAAATAGAATATGATTAGATTTTTGGAAAGAAATATGAAATTCTATATATGTGGAATTTGATCTCTCTAATGATTCAAAATCTATGGAAATCTTGAGAAAATATTTGGTGTGAAAAATGCAGAGTTAAGAGTGTAGAGTACAGAAATGAATTGTATATAAAATTCTGAACTCTGAACTATAAATTCTGAACTAATTAATTGTAAACCGTACACCATTAATTGTCAATAGGGATTAAGTCAAAATCATCTAAATTTTTAAGTTTAGATATTTTTTGTTTATATGTATCTTTGCAATCTTGTAAAAAATCCTGACATCAATTTATATTTCTTACAACACAAATAGGTCAAGTAATATCTTTTAATTTCAAAAAATTATATCTTTTTGGATAAGAATTTTTATTTTTTTCTAAAATTTCTTTTATTTTAATATTTGTATCATTATCTTTTCACATCATTATAAATCATCGCTCAAAGATTTCTAATTTAGCAAATT
>CAZSQL010000037.1:0-9917 GCA_964609035.1 uncultured Candidatus Peribacteria bacterium | reverse complement strand
TTTATGGGAAATTGTCCCCGTGCTGCGCCCCGCTACTGCGGGGTAAGGGGGAAGGGACCCGGAACGGGTAGGGGGTTATTAAACTTAACCCCAACTACAATAGAACAATACCGCAGTGCTGCGGCACAGGCTTTCCCCTTACAAGGTGAATTGTGAAACAAGAGAGAGTACCCTGGGGTACAGGGGAAGAATTTTTTTAAAAAAAGTTATTTATCTATCATTCTGCTAAAAGTATTTTACTATTGCAATGTTTAAGATTTTTTGTATAAAAAAACTAAATTCTTTATATTTTTTGTGTTTTTTTGATGGAAAACAAAAAATGGATAGTATTCAAAAACAAAAAATGATTTACATTGATAGAGATGTTGATAGTTATTGTAATTATTGGAATTTTGGCAGCAGCTATCATACCTAGACTAAATTCTGCTAGAGGTAGAGCCAACGATGTTGCTCGCAAGGCGGATTTAAATCAAGTTGCTACAGCTTTGATCACATATCAGTTGGATAAGGGATATTTTCCTTGAGCAGAAACTATAGAATGAACTTGATTAACTATAGATAGAATATCCTCTCAACTTATAGATTGATGAATGACATCTATTCCTAAAGATCCAGCTAACAATAATCGATTTTCATGATCAAACCAATTAACAGATCCAAACATAACATTTAAATGATATTATATATATCAAACAATAGAAAAAAGTTGAATACCAAACTGATGATTTGTTCTTATGGCACAGATGGAATCTCCATGACAAGCAAATTATTTAATTTGTAGAGAAAATGAAATTATATGACACCAAGATTCAAATGAATACAATAAAATACATTTGTGTCAAACAATAAGTAAAGCTAACGATACAGATCCTTGTGTGCGAGCTACAGATACAATTACTGAATGTAAATATACTCAACTTTCACAACTTAGATATATTTACAAGTACTAGAAAAAAAAGAAATATACCCAAAAATACAATCCTGCATCTTGTGTGTGGGATTTTCTTTATTACAAAAAATGCAATTGTTTTTTTGACTTTTTGATTAGTTATAAATATAATATATAAAGTAATTTATATATTAACAAAGTTTAATATGTCTCTTGATTATTTAATATCTAGACGAAAAGTTGTCCAAAAATACAAAGAACTAGACAAACTTTTTGAATCTAAAAAAATATGATTATTATCATATAAAGAAATTTATATATTGCTAAAATTTATGTTTGAATTAACTCCAAAATGATTTGAAGAATATATATGAGAATATTTTAAACTTGTTGATAATAATTCTAAAGTTAGTGTTGTGGGATGAATAAATGATTGATGAGTAGATATTCGAGTTAGAAAAGATTGACATCATTGTTTTGCAATACAGTGTAAAAAACAAATAACTTCACATACTACAAAAAAAGATATAATTAATTTTATAGACAATACAAAAAAATATAAAGAATTATATAGAAAGAAGAATGAAAAACTTGATCTGTATTTTATAACAACAAATCGATACAATAAGGAAGCTTTTGAAAAAGCTAAAGAATGAAATGTTGTACTTTGGAACTATAAAACAATATTAAAAATAAATAAAAAGTTTTCTATAAATAATTTTATAAAGAAACATAAATGAAATGATTTGTTATTAAGTTGAATAATATCAAGAGAGGTTTTAGATAAATTTTATTGAAGAAAAATTACATGAAATTGATTGTTTTGAAATGTTTATTTTCAAATTTTTGATTTTTTCTATAAAAACATTATTTTAAAGTTTACCAAATTATGACTTGATCATTGTAAGTTAAATAAAGAAGTTTCTTATAATTCTTCAGATCGGAAACTAATAAGATAATTAAATCTTTACTCTACAAAAATAGCTTCTGGATCGAGGAAGATGCCAAACATTTCTTGCACCTTTGTCTGTATTTTATTTGCAAAATTTTTGATGTCCTGCCCATTGGCATCTCATTCGTTTACAAGGATGAGTGCATGGTTTTTGTAGGTTCATACCTTACCATCATTTTGTCATTTAAATCCACACATATCGATGAGTTGTCATGCAGACAATTTGATTCATCCATCTACTACAAATCATTTGAGATCTGGAAAATTTTTTTGTAAAACTTCTCGTTGCTCGTTTGATATTACAGGATTTTTGAAAAAGCTACCAGCAGTTCAGATTTTTTCTCGATCTGGTAATTTGTCTTTTCTGATTTGAGTAATCACCTGTACAAAATCTGTAGCTTTCATATTTTTTAATTCAAATCATAGTTGGTTTATTTTTTCATTTATGCCACTGTATTCACAATTAAATTGGTAATCTGGACTAAATTTTTGGAGCCTAAATGTCACATGAGTGATGATAAACTTATCTTTTAATTGATTTTTGAATATACTTTCACGATATCCAAAATGGCATTGGCTATTTTGCAATGTTTCAGTTTTTTTTGTCTGCAGATGTACTCACTGTATTTCTTGGATGATATCTTTGGCTTCTGCTCAATATGCTCATATATTTTGTACTGCAGTAGCTCAGATATTACTAGGTATATAAGCTAGATTTTCCATACCCACAAAATTATTTTGAGCACATCGAAGCACAAAATCATGTCGATTTTCTCCTGCTCCGACTTTTATAATCACTTCATCATCATTTTGTGACAAAATTTCTTTTCAAAAAATATCGATCTTGATCACAAGTCCATCAAAATCATTTACAAAGATAGTATTTGCCCCAGCACCTAGAAAAAATATTTTATTTTCTTGGTAAATAGGACTTTCTATGAGTTGTAAAATGTCTTGTGCGCTTTGTATTTGTACAAAATACTTGGCTACAGATTTTACTTGAAATGTGTTGTAGTTTTTTAGATCAATATGGTTTTGTATCTGCATAAGACTTGATATATAAAATAAATAATTTTGACAACTCCCTTTTCCAAAGCGAGACAATCTTTGTCCTCCTTTGAAAAAGGAGGGGGACCGCTTGCGGTGGAGGATTTAATTTTTTTTTAGTTAGCAAAAGTTCAATTTTTCTTTCTTCTAACTTTGTTTCTAAGTCTAATATAACTGAATCTAATTTATAATGAACATTGTTGTTTGTATATCTTATAATTTTTATTCATAAATTATTTAAATATTTTGTTCTAAGCTCATCTTGTTCTCATTTTCGATTATGACTTTCGTCATCTATCTCAATTCACAATTTGAGCTTTGAACAGTAAAAGTCCAATATGTAATTACCAATCAATTTTTGTCTTAAAAATCTATATCATATTTGATCTTTCCTTAAAACTAAATTCCAAATTTTTCATTCTGCTTCTGTCATAGAGTATTGGTTTCTGTTTTTCTTGGCATGTTCTTTATTTTTAGAGTTGTAGTACAGTATCATATTTTATTTTAAAATAAATCCCTCTAGCTCCGCAGATTCAACTCCCTTTACAAAAGGGAGACAAAAAAAATACAAATTAAAATATCATTATTACTCTTTTATCTTATAACAAAAAAACTCCCCCATTCAATAGGAGAATTTTTTATTTTTAGGAGACCCCGGGGTCTATTAGAAATTTCTAAAAATTCATTTTATCATATTTCTTTTTTCTTTTTCTTTTTTTTGTTTTTCTATTTTTTTGTACTCCTCTGTTACAAGAAAAATAAATTTATTTAATTTTTCAGATACTTGCATTTTTTTGCTTGGATTTTCTTTCAAGTCTTCAATCTCATCATAAAGTAATTCATCATCTACATTTATTTTCAAAGAAGAATCTTCTAAAACAAAACTCAATGTGTGTACTTCTTGGCTTTCATCTTCTTTTAGAGTTTCAATTCTATCAATATTTGCAAAATCATCTCATACAAATATTTTGTACATTGTCTTTTTTCTATCATCATTTCATCACAAAAGATCAAATCATTCTGACAAGTCTTTGTTTACAAGTTCGTGGATATTTTTAGTTTCTCTGATTAATTCGTAGAATTTTTTTTGTAAATCAGTTTTATCTTGGTCTACTTCCACTTGAACCTCTCTTTCATAAGCTTCTTGTTTTTCTTTCTCCAATTCTTCATTTTCATCTAATTCTTCTTCATCTAGTTTTTCTTCAGCCAAATCTTCTTCGTATTCTTCTTTTTCTATTGTTCTATCGTATTCTTCTTCTATCGTTCTATTGTTTTCTTGTTCTATTGTTTCATCGTTTTCTTGTTCTATTGTTTCATCGTTTTCTTGTTCTATTGTTTCATCGTTTTCTTGTTCTATCGTTCTATCAAAATCATCCACGTTTTCTAAGCTTATATTGTCTATATCGTCTAGAGCATCTATTTCCGAAGAATTATTGAAATCAACTTCGTCATTTACATTTTGATTTAAATCAATTTCTTGTATGGGTTCAATATTTTCAAAATTGTCTTCTAATTCAAAAGTGTCATTTTTTGGCTCAAAATCTTGTGTTGTGTTATCTTCTAACTCAAAGTTATTTTCCAAAGGATCAAAAGTCTCTTCATTTACAGTTTCATTATCTATTGTTTCTATATTTTCTATTCAAGGTAAATTATCATTTTTTTCAAAAAAATCTTCATTTTCTTGATCTGTATTTTGATAATCACTATCCTCAAGATTCTGATTTAAATCTTCATTTTCTCCTCTATAAAAAGCATCTTCTTGTTCAAAAACATCATTTTCTATATTATCATTATTTTCTTGTACATCCAAAACTTCTGGCTTGTTATAAGATGATTCGTTATTCCAACTTTGATCTACATCATAAACATCATCTGAAACACTTGGAACAGAATAATTTTGATCTACATTATAATCGTCATCTTGTTCTATTGTTCTATCGTCTTCTTGTTCTATTGTTTCATCGTTTTCTTGTTCTATCGTTCTATTGTTTTCTTGTTCTATCGTTCTATCGTCTTCTTGTTCTATCGTTCTATTGTTTTCTTGTTCTATCGTTCTATTGTCTTCTTGTCCCTGTAGTGTTTCTTTTATTGGTTCCAAAATATCACTATTTTCAAATATATCGTCACTACCACCAAAAATATCCACATTTTCTGGATTTGTGTTTGGATTGATTGTAGCAGGATTTGGATTTTGAGTTGTATCTGTCATTTTGGTTGGAATAAATCATAAAAATCTATAATAAATTATATACAGAAAAATTTTAAATGCAAATTTTTCAATATTATTTCAAACTAATAAATATGCGATCTCTATTCTAATTGTTGTAAGCATGTCATCCGCTGCGCCCCGTACAAAGCTACGGAGACTGAATCTAACTTGCAGATTTGTCATCTCGAAGTGCCTGTACCGCAGTACTGCGGTATTCTATCTTACGAGAGATCTAACTTATATTCTTCACAACAATAACAATTAATCATGAGAATATAACTTATAATTCTTTATTTAAAAATAACAAAGATTTTGGATTACGAACTAATTTATACAGACAATAGACACTGATACGCAAGGATAAAAGATGGTAAGCTCATAATAGCGATACCAAAAATTTTGAAATACAACAAAAATTTTGAAAAAACACTTATTGAGAATGGAAAAAAATTGTTGGAAAAACATCAAAAATACAAACACATTAAATCAAAAGATCAAGAAAATGTTTTGCTTTTTGGGGAATTTGTTCCAAAAGATGAATTTAAATGAAATTTGGACAAAAATCTAAAAAGTATTTTGATGGATTATGTGTCTCCAATAGTAGAGGAGTATAGCCAAAAACTGTGACATAAATTTTACAATATTTCTATCAGAAAAGCTAGTAGTAAATGGTGATCTTGTTCTTTTGATCAAAAGATTATGTTTAGTCAAAATCTAGTACATTTGCCTACAAAATACATCAAGTATGTAGCAATACATGAAGTTTGTCACCTCAAACACAAAAATCACTCCAAAGATTTCTGGGCAGAAGTGGAGTGATTTTTACCAAACTACAAACAAATCAGAAAAGAGATGAAAAAAATGATAGTAGAGTAGAATTTTTTCTGAAAATTCTTCCCCTAGGGGGAAGCTGTTCGCGCAGCTAGTTGGGGGTTTAATAAATAAAAGTTTAAATAAAACAAATTAAAATGAATAAAAGTCGACAAAATTATAACAAAGAAAATGTAATATATGCCAGGATAAATAGAAAAAATCCAACAAAATGTGAGGGTTTAGTTTGGCACATGATTTTGAAAAATAAAAATCTTGAAGTTAAATTTACAAGACAGAAAATGATATGAAATTATATTGTAGATTTCTATTGCAAGGAGTTAAAATTAGTTATAGAAATTGATTGAGAGATTCACAACTACAAATATAATTATGATCAAAAAAGGAAAAAATATTTACAAAGTCTGTGATTAAAAATATTGATATATACTGATGAACAAGTTTTAAATAACTTAAAATGAGTTTTTGAAGATATTAAATATAACATAGAACAAAAAATAACCCCCAACTACTCCGACAAATCGGAGAGAACAACTTCCCCGTAGGGGAAGAATTAAATTTGTTCGTTATGATATATTGTGTGAACATTTGATAGAAAAACTTCCCTCGGAGGAAATTGCTCACCTAGCTAGTTGGGCTTTCAAGGAAATCCCTCCCTAGTACAGCAGTTTTGCGGCACAAGTGGGGAGATTGTATCTGCGAAGTTAGGTGGGGATTGTTTTTACAGAAATAACTAAAACCTAATCTCAGTAATTTTCCTACTATAACCATAATCCGCCAACGCAGCATTTATTTTGTCCAAAATTTCTTTTTTGTGTCTAAATGCTTTTATTTTGATTTCTTGGTCTTTGCCTGCAGGCAATCAAGTTTGAGGTTTGATGTACAAAGTACCAAATTGTATATATCATTGTAAATTTTTATCTTCAAAAAAATCTTGTACTACTTTTAGTCAAATAGATCCAATCATCCTTTTACCCATGGATTTTTGGGCAAAAGACTTTCTAACTATATCCTTGAAAGACTTCATGATATTGTTTTTGGATAAACAATCTTATACTAAAAAATATAAACATAATTTCAAGTAAGATAAATTTGAAATGCGATGTGAAATTGATATAAGGAAGTTGTTTTATATTGAATTTTTTGTAATGAAAAAAATAATAGCGTTGATTTTTGTCTTGGTAGGGTTTGTGGGGTTTTCTAGTTGACAATTACAATTACCAAATCCATTACAACAAACAAATGCGACAATATGTAAGGTATGTACAGACGAAGGTTTTTCTTATTCCGATGATCTAAAATGTAATGTGTCAACATGGAACCCATTAACAAATAGTATGTGAACTGTTAAAATTGATTGTAATAATATTACTCCTTGTATATCTTTATGATGAGAATATTATGGTGGTTGACAATGTTGTTTATGAAATGCTAAATTAGTAATAGATAATGAATGTAGGTCTTGTTCAACACTTAGTATAGAAGAACTTAATGCAAATCCTTGAAAATGTTCTGATGATGTATCAGGCTGTTCTGAAGAAAAAAAATATACAGAAAACTGACAAGAAAAATGCTGCCCATGAATGGTGGTAAATGATATGCAAAATCCATGACAAAAAACCTGTATAATCAACACTGAAGGTAATGTATGAATAAACATGAATTCAGATTGTCTTGTAAACTGACAATGTAGTTACAATATTTACCAAACACTGGGTATCAGAAAATCTGATCCAGATCCAAAAGTTTCTACTTTTGTACAAGATATTGTACTTTGAGTAACTATCTTTTTGGGTACAGTAATAGCATTGATTTTAGTCGTTAGTGGAATACTCTATATAATTGCAGCTATTCAATGAAATTCTTCAAAGGCAGATATGGCAAAAAAATGAATAATAAATTCATTGTTAGCTCTGGTTTTGGTAACATGATCTTATGCATTAGTTAGACTAGTACAATTTGTAGCTACTGCTTGAGGTGGATAAAAATATATTTTTTGTATTCAAAAATAATATGCAACTATTTTGGTGAATAATATGAATTATTGTCATTGTATATGTGCGAATATGGGTGATAAACAATGCTTTCAAAAATAAAAACTTTAAATGGCATCTGAGTTTCAATATTTTTATATTGTCATTATTTTTGGTCGCTTTTCTTTATTTTTACAAAGATATTTTAATTTTTTTTAGATTAGAAAATCTATATTTACTAGAAAATAATACATGGAAAAACATCGTATCTTTTGTTTTTTATTGTTTTTCTTTCATAATATTACTAACTTGATCATTTGGAAATATCAAAAAAAAATCTTCTTTTAAATTTATTTCTGTTGCACTGTTATTGTTTTTATGAATTGGCATTTGAGGTAGCATTATGTGAGCCAATATATTGTTTATGTATTATTTAATATCTAGTTATGCAGAGGAAATATTGAAATTTAGCATATGACAAAATGTTTTTTTGGAAAAAAAAGAAGTAGACAGTCATGTAGACATGTCCAACACCAATCCAAATAACTGATTATCTAGAGCTGATCTAATATTTTTTGCAATCATAGCTTGACTTGGCTTTAGTGTAATAGAAAATATATTTTATCTTGTAGTTTTGTATTTCTCTGACTGAAAAGGGCTTTTGATGAGTGTGGGTAGGTCTATTTTTGCTACATTGTTGCATATAGTGGCTACTGGTCTAATAGCATTTTTTATCATAAAAAAACATGAAAATAAAAACAAAAATATATTAAAATATCTTGTTTGAATATTGTGTGGTTTTGGATTACATGCGATATACAATTTAAGTTTATTTTATAATATAAAGATTGTGACAATATTAATTTTGGTGGTTTGTTATTTTGTTTTAAGCTACTTATTGTTCAATTCTGATCTAATATATCAGAAGAAATAATGTTTTTTGAGTAATTAAAAAATATATTTGATCTTGAATAATAATCAATTAACATGGTGAAATTAGCATATAAGTCTGCAATAGAGGAAAAGAATATAAATAATGATATATGGGTGATTACCCTTATAACAACAAAAAATGTTTTCTTATGTAGGGAACGCTCCTGCCTTTGCCGGCAGGCAGGCGCGAGCGTTCCTTACAAATCACAATGTTTATAAAGTAATTTAGGCGCGAATTCGAATTTGCATCCTCAACAGAAGGGAATAATATAAATGATGGTGTAGGGGCGATTAATAATCGCCCTTACATAATGAAATAAAAAATCTTGGCTTTTAAAAAAAACTAAACAATTAAGTTTAGTTTTTTTAGTATCAATAGTATTAATAAGAGATAAAGCAGAATTTAATAATGGTTGAGGCATTTCAGCCAAAACCTAGTTTTTTAAAAAGTTTTAGGATGGTGGTCTATCCCCACGTTCCCGTAGGGATACCTTGTTACGACTTAACCCCAGTCACTAATATCCTCCTCAACATGCAAAGCACATCTTCAGAGGCTCTCAGCTCCCATGGTTTGACGGGCGGTGAGTGCAAGGAACAGGGACATATTCACGGCGGTGTAGCTGACCCGCCATTACTAGCAATTCCAACTTCATGTAGTCGAGTTCCAGACTACAATCCGAACTAAGGATAGCTTTTGAGTTTTGCTCCACCTCGCGGCTTAGCTTCTCGCTGTACTACCCATTGTATTATCTATGAAGCCCTAAATGTAAGGGGCATGAGGATCTGACGTCATCCTCTCCTTCCTCTCCGTTACCGAAGCAGTCTCTTTAGACATTCTAACTAAAGATGAGGGTTGCGCTCGTTTCCAGACTTAACTAGACACCTTGCGGCACGAGCTGACGACGACCATGCACCACCTGTGTACCACGTCCGATTGCTCGGACTACCATGCTTTCACATAGGACATAGTACATGTCAAATTTAGGTAAGATTCTTGGCTTATTATCCAATTAATCTAGATAATCCACTGCTTGTGTGTTCCCCCGCCTATCCCTTTGAGTTTCATTCTTGCGAATATACTAC
>CAZSQL010000036.1:0-10263 GCA_964609035.1 uncultured Candidatus Peribacteria bacterium | reverse complement strand
AATTGAAACAGGTTTGGAAATACAAGTGCCTTTACATAAGAATGAATGAGATACAGTGACATTAAATACTACTACTGGAGAGGCTAGTTAGTTAAAAGTTAAAAGTTAAAAGTTAAAAGTAATAAAATTAATGAGTTTAAAAATTTCAAATTAATAAATTATTACTAACTAATATATAAATAATCAATTTTTAATCTTAATTTATACTGAACCGCCAATAAAATAATCCTGCCTGTCGGTTTCTAAATAGGTGTGGTATATTTAATATTTTTTGGAAATAAAAAAAAGAGCTTGCAAAACGCAAGACCCTATGTTTATTGGACTATGTTGTTGTCTAATGTTCGAAGCATTCTTCGTATAAATCACCATTTTTGTCTGCTTGAAAGGATTTGGCATAAATAATGCCCATCTCTTTCATTGATTTTTGGCAATTTGGACAACATTTTTCATGGCCTGTAATATACATTCGGCCCCCTTCTGCACTAAATCCATTTCTTTTACATAACTCCAAAGCACAAGTTTCCGCGTGGAATTCTTGTTTACAGATGTCTACACATTCTGTGTAACAAGTTTTATAATCTTTGATTAGGTATTGATTGTTTATTCTAGGACACATCCCAGTACCCACATCAAATCTACGATAGTTTGTACCAAAGAAACATAAAAATCCATTTTTATGTTCTATCACTAGCACTCCAAATACTTGTTTTTTGAGACATAGTAGTCGACTTTTGAAGATTTTTCTACAGTTTTTTTGTATAAAATCTCCATTTATTTCTTCAAGACTTTTTATGAAGAAGTGACTATTTATCTCTTGCGGATAAAAAAATACAGTTTCCATGATTTTTTGTATTTGTTTGTATTTTTATATTATCTTTTTTCTAAAAAAATCAATATATTTTATCATATAGAAAATTTTAAAATACACTATATAATATAACGTCTGCGACTGTACGGATTTCTAAACTATTCATTTAATAAAAAAATTGGGATTATATATTGTCTATTTTTATTATGTGTTTTTGATATTTTGAAAATTATACTTCTAAGGTATGGTTCTTCTAATTAAAGAATGTTCTAATTTATTAAAATCTTCTTTTGAAATTTTACTTTCATACTTTTCTCCAATAATTTCTCTTTTTGTATAACTTTTTTGTCAAAAGAAGTTTTTATATTCAAAATAAAAATAATCCGATGATTCTGTCGCATATGATGCAATTTGTTTTTTTGTTAAAGCGTGTGGTAAAAATCATATTATTCATCAAATAAAGAGTATTAATATGTCTTTAACTGTTATTCATCGAATTATTATGTAATTTTCCATAGTTTTTTCTAAAAATAAACTAGATGCTATATAGTTTTCCAATAAAATAATTATTTTTTTTGGTTGTTCTGTCGTCTTTCTAAGATAATCATTGCGCTTACAGTGTCTTCAGCTACATTTTTTTTGAAATTAGAAATTATTTCTCATGATTGTACGCTAGTGTAATCTTCATTTACTTTTTCTACTCAAATCTCTTTTTTATCAATTATATATTCCAAACTTTTGATAAATTTCTCTATTTTTTCTTGCACATCTTTTTGTCTACTAGGTCGTCAAATTACTATTTTCTTGATATGTTGTCTTTGAATTATATCAGAAATATTGAAGTAAATCATTTGATCGTTTAAAAGATATCATATAGGAAATGAAATGTTTTGATTTATAGGTCCATAAGCTAGTCATATATACTTACTCCCTCGGTCTATTCAAAGTACATTTTGATTTTTTATTGTCATGGTTATCACATTGTTGGTTGGATAAAATATTTTGCTTCTACCAATTTTTCTGATTTTAAGTTTAGTTTTTTTATGTTTGTGTTAAATTCTTTTTTGTTATATTTCAATATTATATTATCATTTTTTGTATAAATATCTAACGGTTGTTTGTCAAAATATTCTCTTTCATACACTAAATCAAAAAATAAATTTTTGTTGTAATCTATTTCATCTTTTTTGATTGTTGTGTATTTCGAATTAATAAAATCATATAATCGGACATTCTTTTTCTGTCATATGTATATTATTCATTTATTTGGTAAGATGTTTTCTTGGACAAAATAAGTGAAAAAATCTATTTTACTAATAGAGTAGATATCTATTGATCATTTTTCCAAAGTATTTAATAAATTTATTGCTAGAGTTCATACCCTTAAATTGGTAAATCCTCAAGGTCAATTTAATAAAAACACTTCTTTAAACTTATATTTTTTATGTAATTTTACCAAAATTGGTCATATTGTGTTTTCTATTTCATTACGATCCAATTTGATTTTCTCTTTTTCTATTTCAATATTTACTAGGTCTGTAGATATGTTTAAAAAGAGCATGTTTTTAGTTATCAAGTTAAAAAGTTTTCAAGTTATTTAGTCTATAGTCATTTGACTAATGGCTAATAGCTATTAGCTGAAAACTTATAGACTATTTTTTTAATTTTGAAAAAGTTTTTGTAAGTCATTATCTTTTATGTTTGATATTTTTCGCATAGGATCAAAAGTAATTTCGATTTCTACTATATAATCTGGAAATTTTTCATTGATAGCATTTTTGCATAATTGTTGTAACATCTCTCACATAGGACACGATGGAGTAGTATAAGTCATCAACAAGTCTATAGTTTTTTTGTTATTATTTATTTTTATATCATAAATTAAACCTAAAGTATATAGATCTATCATAGGAAATTCGGGGTCATAAACTGTTTTTAGGCAATCAATAATTTTATTCTTCATTTGTTTTTTCGTTTTTATTTTCTAATAGTAAAATTTGTATTAAGATGAATCATCATAGTAGTATAAATCACCAAAATTTATTCCAACTTCACAACATAAGTAATAATATGTTTATTACGCAGTATATACCAAACAACAAAGACAATTTGTAACTATCTTTTATTATACGGTAAGTCTTTGTTTTACGAAAGATTTTTTGTCATCGTAAAAATAGAAAAAAGCTGATTCATCGTATTCAAATAAATACTCATATAAATCATAGGCTAATTGCTATTACAGGGTCTTCATAAATATTTATGGAGGTGTAAGTTATCAAAACTATAAATAATCACAATATTAGTTTTGCTATTGATGCAAAATAATAAAATTTTAAATTTAATTTCATTTTTTTATAAAAATTTATTGTAAATCTATATTTATGTCATCATTTTCGTTTAAGAAATTGTCATTATTTTTTTGTATATCTTCTTTTTTTGTTTCTTGATTTGGTGGTGTGTAAAATCAGTTATTTCAAATTTCATACATTTTATAATAAACTTTTTCTCGTATTCATAGACCAATAGGCATTATCGCAAATCATATGATAGGTGGTATAAGCAATAATAGATATACTTGATTTTGTGCTCATCACACTTTGGATCATTTTCGGATTAGACTATATACCAATATGGTTATTACAAATCATAATGTAGTTCAAATTAATGTAGAGGCTCAGTAATTTGGATTTGATACAGTTTCAATTTGTTGAGTAGATAAAAATATAGAAAACATAATATGTAGACCCAATAGCAAAAATAATGTGTTGGTATCTCAGCCAAAAATTAGATATACAGGAGCAAAAAATATAAAAAGTATTCAATTTGTAAGCAACAAGATTCACATTGTTTTTGCTGTTTTAAAATATCTTTCACTAAAAAATAAATTATATATTCCAGCTATAGAAAGATTTCAGATAAAAGAGCTTAAAAATCATATCAATAAAATAATTAATGGTAATATCGGATTGTTTGTGGTAAATTCTGATGTTTGTGTGGATGTGTTTGTAAATATTCATCCCACAAAAGACAATATTAAAAATAATAATATTGATATGATTCATCAAACAATTAATCATATAAATATTTTTCATGTAAGTCATCGTCCACTTGATTGACTTGGTTCTGATTTAAATAATAAGTTGTTTTCCATTTTTTTGAATTTTATGATAAAATTATTTTTTACATTTTATGTTTTTTACATCTGATGCAAATGTATTTCTTTCACTTTCATCCTGACTTGAATATGACACAATATATATATTATTGTTATGTTTAAAAAAAGAATGATTGAAATATGTCGTGTTTAGGTTGCCATTTACTCTTCAGTTTGTTGACTTTCATTTTAAAACTTCATCTATACATTTAATTTTAATATCTCTGGTTGTGTCTAATTTGTATCATTGTATTTTTGTTTTTTTGATTGTATCTTCTACAAATTCACTTAATTCTTTGTCTGACTGTTTTTTTATTATTATTATGTTGTCTACATATCATGATGAATTAATTTTTTTGTACATTTTTAGTATGTCATTTTTTATAATATTGTATCACAATCAATCTGCTTGTATATCTGTAAAAGTAAACTTATTTTCTGTAAAAAAATATCAATAAAAATTATCAAAACTAAATTCAAAATTATTTTTGTTTGAACATCAAAATAATGTGATGGAAAATAATATAGATATAATAAATATTGTTTTTTTCATATTTATATAAACATATAGCTAATTGAAAGGAATATTCATATAATTATACCAATAATAAATGACTTTGTATATATATTTGTAGAGTCATTATTTCTTGACCAAATATGTGCTATTAGATATCATATCATAATCCCACAAAAAACTAAATAACCTGGCATTATAAAGGTTTTTATGATTTCATGTGTATATGTTGATAACAAGATGTGACCTCTTAGAAAAAATATTCATACCATTATGGTTAGAAAAAAGAAGAATCACTTTAGTATTTCAAAAAGAGTTTTCATGATCTTGGTTTTAATTGATTAAAGTTATTTTAATTGATCTATAATTTTTTCCATCAAATCTATGTCTGATTCTGTCAATCATGTACTATTTATATCTGTGTTTTTTTTGTGATCATCTAGAATTTTTTGAATATTTTTTGTGTCGTTTTTTGTTTCATTTGGACATGGAGCAAATTCACAATCTGGTCATACTCTACCTACATAGCTTCAATCTGGACATTGCTTGGCATCCATAGTACAAAATATATCTTCTATGTTTTCTCAAGTTGTGTTTTTTGTGTTTTCTGTCACTGTGTCTTGTATTTTTTCTGTAAATATATTTTCTCCAAATTTACATTTTCTAGGATTTGATTCCATAATTGCATGTCACGCATCCATACATGTTTGAAAATCTATTATTGTTGTGTCTGTGTTTGATCATGTTTGGTTTCAGGATGGCTTGCATTCTCCACGATAAAATTCTCGTTCTTCACAAAAACTTCAATCTGGGAAGTGACATACTCCATATGTTTCCCCAAAATCAAACATTAATTCTAATGTTCATCCATTTTCTTGGCAATATATTGATGCTGGATTGGCCAATCAAACATCTTGTTTTTTGTTTTGATTTATAGAGCAAGCAGATGTAATCAATAAGCTAATTCACAATAAAATGACTGCTAATTTTGTTTTCATTTTTGTAAAAAATTATTTAGATAAATAATCATAATACATACATAAGATTTTTTGAAAAAAAATCAAACTTATTTTGGTGTTTGTATCTTTAATTCTATTATAATATTTGAATAATATTTTTTAAATATGTGAAAAGGGGTTATTGGTTTTATGCTATTCAGTTCCGATTTTCAGATGGGATATACTGGAGCGCAGTGAAATGACAGAAGTTTGTGATTCAGAACTGTTCTATTTTTTGATAAAAATCTAGCATAATGTCAGGTTAGATTCTTCGCAACAATGACACCTGCCTTTGCCGGCAGGCAGGTTCAGAATGACAACCCTCTGTCATATTGACCCTGAGTATAGCGAAGATGAAATATTCAATAAATAAAAAATAGATTCTTTGCAACAATAATACATGCCTACCGTAGGCTTAGGATGAAAGTGTAAACATTTACTTAAAATAAAAAACCCACTAGAGCTCTAGCAGGTTGTTTTATCGTGAGCATAATATTAGTTACCTGGTTCGTAAAGAGTAAATGTAATAGTTCCACGATATTCAGCCGGAGCTTGGAATGCCGGGATTGTTACTTGTACCCAAGGACTGTCTCAGTATTGAGATAATCTACCACCAATAGTTCAATTATTTCTTGCAAAATAAGTGATAGGGCTGTTGATAGCTTGGTAAGTAGTGTCGATAGAACCCAATGTTACTTCTGCATTTGCAGTACCTGTCATAAGAGTAGGATTTGCAGCAGCAGATTTAAGTTCTACGTTTGCTGCAGGAATTGAATATTCAGTTCCAGCATTTAATCAAGTAAGATCAGTTACTTGGATAGTAGTTCTATAACCACTTGCAGATCATTTAAAATCTGTTACATAAAAAGAGTTTGTAGAAAATTGTCATGACATTACCTCTTCTGAAGTAGAAATAGGCATTGTTCATAAGTTCAATTCTCCGGTTGCTGTGATAGTTAGTGTACCTTCTGTGATAGTAAGGTATACATCAGCAGTTTCTTGTGCTTGTCATTGATTCATCATAATGAATCAAAAAGCAGCGATAACTAAGGCTACAATTGTAGTTTTAATCGTTTTTACCATTTTGTTTTTGTAGTTAAATAAATAAATTTTAAAGCCAGTTTTATCTCACGATATATTATATTTGAAAAATGTTTTTTTGTCAAATTTTTTAATACTTTTTTTCTTGCAATATTTTGTCATTTATTTACTAGTTTAGCTGTATATTTTATTTGTTTTTTTAAAAAAATAATGAAAAAAAACGTATTTTTTCTTTTTATGTCTTTTATGAGCTTGTGACTTGGTACTGTAAGTGCTTCTAGTATATGAGAAATTTCTGTAGATTTTTGTAATTTTGACAATAGTACAAAATCATTGAGCATGGTTTTGGACTCTGGTAAAGAGTGAGAAATTTGTATAGAATTTTCAAATTATAGTGACTGAGATGTCTCTATTAGTTATGGTTTTGTAGATGGGACAGTAACTGCAGATAGCTACAAAAGTAAAGCCTGTAAAAATGAATGAGACAAACAAAATTTTGGTCAATATGTAAAACAAGATGTAAATGAAATAAATATTCCATCTATGACAAAAGTAAAACAAAAAGCTTATGTTAAGTTTCCTTCATGATTTACAGGTATGGTAAATGGTTGTTTGACTTACTTTATATCAAACAAATCCCAACAAGTAAATGTGGATTCTGCAATGTTTGATGTGCTGGTTCGTAAAGCCTCTTTTATAGATGTTTTGGTGGGTGGAGAATTGTATAGAAGTTTAAAATTAGCTGGATGAAATGCTATTACAGCAGTTTACAATAAATCTAAAAATTCTATCGTATTGGATGTGGCATTTGAAAACAAGGGTAATGTAAATGAATCTGTATTGGTAAATTGATTTGTTTCAAGTATCTTTGGATATTCAGTCGATTTTTCGGGTGAGAATATAAAAGTTTTATCTGATGAAAATGGTGTTCTTAAAATAGAAACTAAAAATATCCCTTGGTATAAATGACCGTTTAATATATCTTTGGATATTGTGAGCAACCCTGATTTTAACTTTAATTCAAATTCTTTGCCGGATGAAATCAAAAATCCTATAGTTATAAAAGCTAATTCAAATGTATTTATCTTTCCTTGGATATTTGTTTATATTTTGTGATGATTAATCCTTTTGATACTTGTTTTTAAATATTTATCTAAACATTTAAAATTCCAATAAAATATATGAAATTTGTGAAATTTTATATTTTAGTATTATGTCTTTTGCTGTCTGTGTTTTTTGTGTATGCAAAAAATGAAACTACCAAAACTGAATTGTTTTTTTGGGATTGAACAAATGAAACGCTTTCTTTGTATATTACATGAGCAGTACCTGGAAACTCTTATAATTTTAATGTAAAAATAAAAAATCTTTCTGATGTATCAGTATCTGTAAATGTTTGATTTGTGGATGGTACAATTACTGCTGATTCATACAAAAGTAAGGCATGTCTGCATGAGTGATATAATACCAAAATATGACAACATATAAGTGGTCCATCAAGCTTTTCAATTTGAGCAAAAAGTTCTGTAATAAAAAATTATACTATTAGTTTGCCAAACAACTATTCATTCTCTGGAGAAATAAATGCATGTTTGACACATTATCCACTGTCAAATGAAGATGGTTGAGTTTTTTCTATGTCTGCGCGTAGGGCAAATTTTTTGGATATATATGTTAGTCCATCTAGCATTATTGATACTGTTGCACCAACTATAACTAGCATATCTCCGGTCAATAGTCAAAGTAATATTTCCACAAACGCAAATATTGTGGTTGTTTTTAGTGAGGCTATGTATAAACCTAGTGTACAATCTGCTATACAAATTATCCCCTCTGTTGGTGCTTTATGATTTAGTTGGAATGGAAATATTTTGACTATATCTCACTCCAATTTATTTGCGAATTCTACTACATATAATTTTAAAATAAATACTTGAGCCAAAGATTTGGCTGGTAATGGTTTGATTTCTATATTTTCTTCTGTTTTTACAACACAAGCAGTATCCAATCCTGGTTGATGAGGTGGATGAGGATGATGAGGTGGTGGAGGTTGATTTTATTCTCCAGATAAACCTACAATAGATAATTGTCCAGATTGAGATTATTCTGGTGATTTTTATGATGGTGACTGTTGATCAAATAAAGAAGCTGAAAATAATTTGGATGAAAAACCGCAGATTTCAAATAATTTATGTAAAATACAAAATTCTACTTATTCTGAAGAACTTAATCAAGCATATATTTATGCTTGTAATGTTGGTATTACGACTATGCCTAGTATACAGCAGGCAGACATGATGTGACCTTTGATTAGAAAACATTTGGCTAAGATGATTAGTGAATTTTCTATAAAGGTATTGTGAAATAAGCCCGATACAAATAAAGTTTGTAATTTTAATGATATGTGAAATGAGACAAAAGAAATGCAATATTATGCAAAACTTTCTTGTCAACTTTATCTTATGTGATTGCGTCCAGATTGAGTTACTCCTATGGAATACTTTGATCCAAATGAAGTAGTTACTAGAGCTCAATTTGGTACTGTGCTTTCTAGATTGTTGTGGCAAACTCAATATGCTGCAGGCATAAATGAAGCTTACTATTCTAGGCATTTGGAAGCACTTAGAACAAATAGTATAATGACTCAAATATATGGTCAGTGGCCTTATATCAATGAACTTAGAGGTTGGGTAATGTTGATGTTGATGAGAGTCAATGAAAATAAACTAGCTGATCAATCAATATTGGACTCTGGCAAGATAATTAAATGATGAGTGGCTGCATTGTTGGATGAGTGAAGTATAAATGTTATTTTACAATGATTTACTTGAAACATATATTATACTGATGTAGATTTTGTGCCTATTAGATGAATTATTAATTCTGAAAATATTTCAAAAATTACAGTGACTCATTTTGATTCTAAATGAGTTTGACTTTATAACAACTATTCATTGCAGAAATTTAAACCATGAGACAAAAATTTTGTTTTCTATGCTTATAAGTGGTATAATACGCTTACATTAAATGATGTAAATAGGTATCAATTCAACTTTTTTGATAAAGAAGGTAAATTAATATTTACTAGAACTGTTTTTGTAGATCATCATTATGTGAAAAATAGATAGAACGGTGAAACGGTGAAGCGGTGAAACGTTTTTCCGTTTAGCCGTTTAGTCGTTTTCCCGTTGTAACGTTTTTTAATTTTCGTAGATTGTAAATATCAGTTGTCAGTGATAATTGTCGGCTGGTTTTAGTGAAGGAATGTTTACTTTGAGATAAGGTCTATCTCAGTATTTTCATTTTTTTCAATTATTACTAGCAAAATTTCTAAATATATAATTTATTTGTCATGATAAAGGAGTGTAGTCGTTTAGTGTGTTGTTTATTTCTACTAGACTATTATTGTCTCATTCTAGTTTTTCTAGTTCATTTGATTTTATAAATAAATCGTTATTTTCTATTGAGTCTAAGCTTCATGATAATTTTGTGGCAGATATTGTGGTATACCGTCCATTATCCAGTCATATTTGATCATCTACAAAGAAGTATTGTCATGTTTCAAATTGTCATGTAAATTCTTGTGTATATGGTTGAGATTTTATAATTCATCAAAATGTGAATCCAATTGGTGTTCAGATTTCTATTGTTCAAGTCACAGTAAGATCTACTATAAGTCCTCCCGTATACAATGCTGTTCCTGTTTTTCCATAGACATTCATATAATCAAGTTGCACATCGTAGGTAC
>CAZSQL010000035.1:0-10868 GCA_964609035.1 uncultured Candidatus Peribacteria bacterium | reverse complement strand
ATCAGATAAATCAGAACCAGATCAAAGTTCCTTGCTATCTAATTCATAAAGTTGTTTTGTAATATCTTCGATACTAGCTTCCAACTCTTTTATTGTTTTTGATGCTTGACTCACACTAAAAGAATCTAAATTCTCTTGTGATTGATAATATTGTCCATGGGTTATAGACCACATTCACAAAATAGAAAAAATAACAAACAATATAGTTTTGTAAATCATTTTGATGTTCAAATCTCTAATAATTTTAGTCATTTTTGTAATTTAATGTTTTAAATGTATCTAATTATAATTCTTAATCTAAAAATAATCAAAAAAATACACTATTGAGTGTATTTTGTGGTTGACAATTTTATAAAAATATTAAGTTTTATTTATTTGTTTCGTTTTCTTCTAGTCTTGATATTTTTCTATCAAAGTTTTTGTATATAAACAATGTAGAAATCATAATTATAGAAAAGAATATAAATGTGGATTTTATCCCAAAGTTTTTTAATAAAAATGAAGACAATATCATTATCATGAAGTTTACAATATTTAATGTAATACCATAAATTGCTGATCAGTATTCTTTATCATGATCTTTACCAACATACCAAAAATATCTTCATTCCAGTATATTTATCATTATCCCAAACAATATTCACAGAAATATTGCTCATATTTGTAATACAATATATGTGGAAAATAAATTTACTAGCTCCAAAAAGAAAAACAAGACTCATGCACTTAATATAGTTGCAGAAAACATAAAAATATTTTTCTTTTTATAAAATGTTGCAGATAAAAAAAATCATATTATGGCTCATAATGCTCCATATCAATACAATAATATTGCACTTTCTTCACTTATAGCAAATAAATCTATTCACAAGTAAAATATTTTTTGTACAAATCATATCGACATAGACCAAAGTATTCATATAGGGAAAAGTAGCCAATAATATTTTACCAAAATATTTTTAGTCTTTTTTGTAAAAATTTTAAAAGATTCATAAAAGTTTTTTCTACGAAATAAAGCATCGTAATCCAAAAATAACGTCATCACTATAGATATAGCAAGCAATCATATTATGATTAGATATCAGTTTTGTCCTAATATGTCAAAAAGTTTTATGCCCATATAACTTCAAAACAAAATTCATAGTAGCGTAAAACTAGCTAATATTCCATTTAGTACAGTTTCTCTTATATTGGAATTTGAAATTTCAAAAGATATTATAATATGTTTTATTACTGCCCACATACCAAAACAAAATCATATTATAGATGTTAATATTACAAAAATTACAAAAGGTAATATTCATACTATATAAAATACCGATAGTCATAAAATAGCAATCATAGCAACAAATATTGCTAATTTTTTCTTTTTGAAACTACTGGATAATGGTCATCACATTAAATATGCTATTCATATACCAAAACTTATGTATCCAGCAATCATTTCCAGATTTATTCATTCAGACTTTAGACTTGATCGCAAAAAATACTGTAGCATACCAAGTACTATACTCCATATCAGAGATATTCAGTAATATAGTATTATATTGCTTTTTTGTTTCATTTTTATTGTTTGGGTAAAAATATTTTTTTGATCCTGTTTGTGTTTTCTATATAACTTTCATCATCCAGTCGCTCACGATCGTCTACATTAAAACTATTTTCTGCTCAAATAGGGCAGTCTGGTATAAGGTGAAAATGCAGATGATTTACACTTTTTCATATATTCCCTCAAGTCAATCCATCTCTCAAAAGTAAATTTACATCTTTATGTTTTTTGTGTAGATTTTTTGTCCACTTTTCCAACAATTCTCGCATCTCTTCTTTTTCGGCTCAATTCAAATCTTTTAGTAGATATACTTTCTTTTTTGGTATTATCAAAAGATGATTTTCTGCGTATGGTGCACGAGCCGCTATTACAAAAAAATTTTTACTTTCATCTACTATTTCTTCTTTTTGTATGTGCAAAAAGGGGTCATAATTTTTTCCAAGCTGTTTTAATGCTTCAATATATTTCATATAAACATTTTATTTTATTTTATAAAGGCCTCCTTTAATAAGGGAGGTGTCCCGATTTATCGGGACGGTGAGATTTGATTAATTACTGCTTGTTATTTAAATCATTTTTGCTTCCAGTCACAATCCATCTACCAATATCATCCATCTGAATATCCAAATTATTGAATTTTGAGAATAGTTTTAGTACCTCATCTTTGTTATAAAAACTATGTGCCAATCATTTTTCAGGTCAACTTGTCGGTGCATATGTTCATACTTCTACTTCTTCATCGTTCTCCCAAGCTTTATTTTGTTTTGCTATTTCAAAATCAGGCAAAGTTATAAATATTTTTCATTCATTTTTCAACGCAGTATAAATTTTATTTATCAATTTTTCTACTTTATCTTTGGTTCCATGATGAATAGTCGATATAGAGATTATCAAATCATATTTATCTTTTGGTATTTCAAATTCAAACATATCTACACACAAAATCTCAGAATTTTTGTTCAATACAGATTTTGTCATCTCCACAGCAGTTGGGCTAGAGTCTATTCCATCTGTTTTGAAATCAAATGACTTTAAATATTCTAAATATTTACCAGTCCCACATCCAATATCCAATACACTTTTTGTAGCAAAATTATTTTTATCCAAAAATTTTATAAACAATTCATGTATTCATTCTGACAAAGTAGCCCATGCTTCTCATCATTTATTGTGTTCTTTATATATTTCATCCCAATTGGTCATACAAAGCTTTAATTTTATAAAAAAATCAGCTGATAGCTAATGGCTATTAGCCATTAGCTATCAGCTGATTCACATCAATAATTTTATCCCAAATATCCATTTCTTGTATTTGCTGACTATGAGTCACAGTATACAATTTCAAATCTCTCTGCTTTACAAAATCACTGAGCATGTCCGCTACTTTTCCTACAGTGTCAGAATCCAAATTATTTATCGTTTCATCCAAAAATAATATTGGTGATTTCATATAACTAGAGATTGCCAACATCCAAACGAGTTTCAATACTACTTTTTGTCATCCACTCAGGGATTTTATATCTCTCTCTCCTTTTTCATCATAAACTCTTACATCCATTTCCAGATTATCGTTTTTTTGTAGTAACTTGATATCTATAGTATATTCCACTACTTGAGCCAAAAATGAATTTATTATATCAGTCAATATTGGTAAATATCATTCCAAAACAAACAACAATAATTCTTTTGAGAATATTCAATAAAGATTTTTTACCATTTTTTCTTCTTCTTTCAATTTACTCAATTCTAGCTGACTTCATTTGAAATCATTTACCAACATTTCCAAATCACGGATATTATTTTCCATATTTTTATTTATTTTTTCAAGTTTTTCTATTTCTCATATATTAAATAATTGCAAACTGCTATTTTGTTCTATTTCTAGTTTTATTAATTCTTGTAATTCTAGTTCAATTTTACCAATATCCTTCATAACATTCTCCACTTGTTGTAACAATTTTATTCTTGCTTCTTTTACGTTGTCCAATTCTTTTTGTCATAATTCCAATTGCAATATCTCTTTATCCAGTATTCAAATATTGTTTTGTAATTTTTTCCATTCTTGATAAATATTTTGTATTTTTTTGAAATCTATATCAGCCAAAAATTTTCTCAATTCCGAGATTATTTCATCAATTTTAGCTACTTCTTTTTCTAAGTTATTAATCTCCTGTGTTTTAGTATTTTTAAGCGAGAATTCTTCCACTAGGGGGAAGTTGTTCTCCCCGACTTGTCGGGGTAGTTGGGGGTTGGTTATTTCATGAATCGATTTTAATTTTCATTCTAAATTAATATTTACAATATTTATTTTTTCTTCTACAACTTTCTTCTCTTCTTCAAAATTATTTCTTTGTCTTTCAAGTTCTTCAAAAGTTTTTTTGTTTATATCTTTGATAAAAGGGCAGTGTGAATTAATTTTTACACATTCAAATTGGGATTCTTCATTTATTGTTTTATCCAGATTTTCTATTCTAGAAATTATATTTTTCAATTGTTCTGTTAAATTATTTTTATTTTCATTTAGATTTTTTAATTCTACTTCTATCCTCTTGTTTTCAGCCTCGATTTTCAATTCTTCATTTTTAATCCTCAACTCTAAATTACTTTTTTGATCTGCCAAGTTTTGTCATTTAACTATTATGTTATTTATCAGTTGATTCAAATCTTCTATATTTCATGGTTTGTTATCTACCATATTGCTCAAAGTGTTTGGAATACTTATGTCCAAATTAACTCATTCTAATATTTTATCACTTTCTGCTATTAGAGATAATTTTTCTTTTTTTTTGTTCTCTATGATTTCAGGCTTTATTTCAGATAATTTATTGTCAAAATATTCAATCTTTTTTTCAAAATCAATCAAATCATTTCTCAAGTTTCTCAAATTATCATTTTTATTTTTTACTTGTTTTTGTGTGTTTTGTAATTTCACAAAAAATTCTTGATAGTTTTTTTTCTTTTCTCAGACATAATTGGATATTTCATTATTCAAATTTTTATCAAATCATTCTATCCCAAATTCATTTATATTTACCTTATCGGCAACCATCTCCAATTCTTGTATGAATTCTTTATTTTTGAAGAGATTGCTTCACAAGTCTGCTTGTTCGGCAGACAGGTTCGCAATGACAACAGAGGAGTCATTATTCTCTTTGTCATTGCGAGGGACGAAGCAATCCATAGAAACAATTGTATTAAAATTACCTATATACTCACTCAGAATATTTTTCACCTTCATATCATAATTACTAGTATCAGATTTTACTTTCAGAGTCGTCTGTATATCTCTCCTTTTATTCGCAATCTGTTCTTTGATCTCATCAATCCCAATTAGATTAAAGATGTTTTTCATCACAATTAATCTATCTGCAGGCTGTAACTCAAATACATTTTCACTATCTTGTAACAAAAATACAGTACTCAAAAAAACTTCTCTAGGTGGTAAAATCTCAGCTAAATTGCCATCCAAATCTCTCTCATTTTTAAAACTAATTTCCTCCAGACTTGCTCAACTTTCCATCAACAATTCTTCAATATCTTTATCTATAACTTTTCACTCTTCATTATTAACTATTCACTTCACAGTGAATAACTGTGATTTGCATACATCCTTGCTTTTTCATTCACTCAAATTTCTCACTATCAAATATTGCTGTCCATCTATCTCAAAAAGTAGTTTGATAAATCCAGTCTTGCTATCCACATTCAAGACATTTCTACCAGTATTTTTGTACAAAGCATATATCGGTCCATCAAAAAACAAAAAACTTTTCCCACTACCAATAGGTGCTTGTATCAAAAATTTCCCTTTATCAAAAAAAATATTCAAGATTTTGTCTTTGAAAGGTCAGATATTGTGATATGATATTGCTATTAAATCCACTTTTGTCTATCAGTAATAAATATGCTTAGGATACTAGAAAGATTTTCTTTTTCAAGATTTGATTTATAAAAAAACAGCCCCCATTTTTTAGAGACTGTTTTATTAAAAATATATCAATTAGAAATCAAATTCCGGCATGTCATTAAATGTAATATCTTTTGGTAGATCAAATACTTTTTTATCACTTATTCATTTTTTACAAACAAATTTGACAGGTGAGTCATTTTCGCTTTGATCATAATCTTCATAATCCTCATCTTCATCATCATATTCCAAAAATTTCCATCACTCATTTGATCCATCTCTTCGTGTATAAGAATATCAATCTTTTACTATAGTTTTCATACTCATATCTATTCATCAAACACTTCCAACCATGTCATACATCATTTTTTTGCCATCAATATACATTGTACCTTTCATTTCTACTCAATCTTCTAACATTGTCATAGTACAAGTCATTTTTCATCCTTTTTTGTAAATTTCTGCAATAGTAGATTCAAATTTTTCTTCACTAATTTCAGAATTATCCATTACAATTTCTTCTCCATTTTGTCATTCTGCATTTAATGAAGAATCTTGTGTGTTTGTTTTGTCTCCACATCCAGCCAAAATCAAAAACATAGATAAAAACAAAACCAAAATTAAACTTTTTTTCATAGTAATTAAAATAAGTAATAAAATTTTTTATCTGTATAGATTTATTTTTTATTAATTCAATCTTTTTTGTTTTAATATTAATTCAATATTTTCATCAGAAACATAAGTTTTTGTTATGATATTTTTATCATCTTCACTAAATAATTTTACAGGCATATACTTTCACTTGGTAATTCAATTTCATATAGTAATCTCTAAAATTATTATTCTACAGACAAAATCTCGATTAGATTCTCTAAGATCCATAGGTACTTTTATTTGATATAATCTATGTCACTTTTTTTCAAAAAAATATTCATTTCCAATTACCAAATCATTTGGTATATCTTGTTTATTAAGTCTTAAACAAGCTTGTAGCAAAATAGGATTTCACATGAAGATTTTATATAAATTAAATTTTATTTATTTCCCATATTTAGAACTCTCACTCAATCTTTCTTCTATTCTCAATAATTGATTGTATTTAGATATTCTATCAGTTCTACTAGCAGACCCAGTTTTGATAAATCCTGTATTCATAGCTACAGCCAAATCAGCTATAAAAGTATCTTCAGTCTCTCCTGATCTATGAGAAATTACTGCTCTCATATTGTTTTCATAAGCCATGCGAATACAATCAATAGTTTCACTTACAGATCATATCTGATTTAATTTGATCAATATGCTGTTACATAATTTCTTTTCTATTCCCATTTTCAATCTTTCAATATTTGTGACCAAAAGATCATCTCAAACTATCATTATTTTTGATCATAATTTTTCTTGCATCAATTTTCGTCATTCAAAATCATCTTCTGCATGACCATCTTCTATAGATATGATAGGATATTTGTTACATCGATCAGCATAAAAATCTACCAATTCACTTGCTGTCAAAGTTTTGGATTCACCAGCTAATACATATTTTCCATCTTTGTAAAATTCACTAGCTGCTGCATCCAGAGCCAATTTTATTTTTCCTGCATATCCAGCTTTTTCTATAGCTTCCATAATTACTTGGATAGCTTCTTCATTGCTTCCTAAATTTGGAGCAAAACCTCATTCATCACCTACAGAAGTAGCAAGTCATTTTGCTTTTAATATAGATTTTAGATTATGAAAAACTTCAGCACCTCGTCTAAGTCATTCAGTAAAATTACTAGCACCAACTGGTACAATCATAAATTCTTGTATATCTACATTATTGTCTGCGTGACTTCATCAGTTCAAAATATTCATCATAGGGTAGGGTAGTGTGTTTCCATTTCATTTTCCTAGATATTCATAAATCCATTTCCTATCAGTCTTGCTACAAGCATCTACAAAAGCCATACTTACACCAAGTATAGCGTTTGCTCACAATTTTGATTTATTTTTGGTCCCATCTAATTCCAACATAAATTTATCTAGTTCTACAAAACTAGCGAAATCTTTTCAAATAATATTTTCCTTGATTGTAGTTTTTACATTATTTACCGCATTCAATACTCATTTCCCCAAATATCTACTTTTGTCTCCATCTCTCATTTCCAAAGCTTCGTGTATTCCAGTACTAGCACCAGAAGGTACTATAGCTTTACCCATTATTCCATTTTCCAAAGTCAATTCTACTTCAACAGTTGGATTTCCTCTACTATCCAAAACTTCTCTTGCGTGTACATTTTTAATTTGTGTCATCTTTTAATTTTATTTAATAATTTAAATATTGTGTATTTATTTTGTCATCCTTGAAGGAGTGATAACGACTGAAGGATATAAATTTTCTATATCTTTCACTGCGCCATGCCTATCGGTCAGGCAAGCTCTAGGATGACAAGAAAACTTAAATATTGTATTTTTTGACCTCCTTTATTAAAGGAGGGGTGGTGCGAAGCACAGGAGGATTTAAATCCCTCTGTCCTACGGACATCTCCCTTTACAAAAGGGAGACAAATTTTTGTTTTAAACGACTAAAGAATTTCCCGTCATTTCAACTGGCTTTTCTATCCCCATCAATTCCAATATAGTTGGGGCAATATCACTCATTCATCCATCTTTCAGTTTAACATCACCAGCATTTATCAATGTCATCCTTACAGGATTGGTCCCATGAGATGGATTCACTTCCCCATTTGGATAAAACATGCATTCTGCATTACCATGATCAGCCATCAATATCATAGCATAATCTTGTTCTATTCATTTTTCTACTATTTTTCAAACACATTCATCCACTACTTCACAAGCTTTGACTACTGCATCAAACACGCCACTATGTCATACCAAATCAGGATTTGCATAGTTTACTATGATTAAGTCATGTTTTCATATTTCAGTTAATAATTTATCAGTCACTTCATAAGCAGACATTTCTGGCTGTAAATCATATGATTTTACTTTTGGAGATTTTACAAGGATTCTAGACTCTAGTTTGTTTGATTTTTCTTTCTGAGAATTGAAAAAGAAAGTAACATGAGCATATTTTTCAGTTTCTGCTATTCTTAATTGTTTCATATTATTGTTTGAAATAACTTCTCATAAGTTATTAACTACTTCGGTTTGTGGAAAAGCTACAGGCAGATCCCAATTAGAGTCATAACCACTAAAACATACATATTTTATGTTTTTTACTTGCTTGTTTGGTTCTATTTCACAGTCAGGTAATCTGGCTATCATAGAAGTGATTTGTCTAGACCTATCAGCTCTAAAATTATACCATATCATAGCATCATTTTCTTTTAGCAATCATATTGGATTTTCATTTTTATCTACAATACTTGTAGCTTGTATATAATAGTCAGTTTTATCTCATCTTTCGTACGCCAATTCTATTGCTTCTTTGGCTGATTTAGCTTTAAATCATTTTCATTCAGTCATAAGCTCATATGCTTTTGTTGTTCTGTCTCGATTTCTGTCTCTATCCATAGAATAGTATCTTCATATTACAGAAGCAATTTTTCCTATTCACAAATTTTTAATTACTTTTTCTGTCTCTTCCAAAAATCACATTACAGATTGCTCTGGCACATCTCTACCATCAGTAGAGAGGTGTATATATACACGATCAAATTTTTCTTGTTTGCAGATTTCTAGTATAGCATGCATATGTCTATAGTCTGCATGTACTCATTGATCAGAAAATAATCAATTCAAATGTAAGTCAGAATTGTTTTTTTTACAATGATAAATTGCTTTTAGTAATTCTATATTTTCAAAAAATCTTCAAGTTTTAATTTCTTGATTTATCAGTTCGTATGGCTGCCAAACTATCCTTCCTGCTCATATAGTCAAATGTCCCACTTCAGATCCACCTTGTACTCATTCAGGATTTCAGACAGCGTTACCGCTACATTGCAACAAACAATTTGGATATATTTCATTATATTTATCATCATTTGGTGTTTTTGCATGATATATTGCATTACCATTTGTTTCTTGACTATAACCCCATCCATCACGGATAATCAACATTACTTTTTTGTTCATTGTGTGTTTTACATAATATAAATTTTTATCTTTATTTCTTTTGTAGGGGCGATTATTAATCGCCATTATAACAAATAATATGTTTGTTTATTGTTGTATTTTTTTCAACATTTCATTTACAAAACTTAAATCTCAATCATTTAATATCAAAACATCATACATGGTTTTAAATTTATCAATATTTTTTTCCACATCCTTATTCAAAAATCAGACTTTCAATAAATTATCATATTCAAATCATTTTACCATATCTACATCACTAGGACTATCTCACAGTAATATTACATTTTTTTTATCTTTTATTTTATCAAAAATAGGAAAATCTTTTAATGCTGTTTCATCTTTATTCATACTGTGTATGATAGGTTTTTTGAAGTCAATAGCCACACCATTTTGATCCCACACAAAATCATTCCCTATCAAGCTAATATTATTGTACAAGCAATCATTGTTTTCTAGATATTTTTCTATAGACAAGGTTCACAATCATGCAGCAGACAATATTATAACTGGAATATCTTTTTTATACAAAAACTCAAAAAACTCTTTTGTTCATTCTCTTAGTTGTAGATTTTCAGATTTCATAGCATCATATATGTGTTTTTTGCTGATTCATTCCTTTATCAAAATAATTTTATGTTTTGTCCGCCATTCCAACATGGCAGATTTTCTTTGGTCCAATGTGATAGATTCATCTATTTCTATTGCATGATAGTGTTTGTAATATCATTGTGCAGTTTTTTGATATTCTTCTGAAAGATATCATTCATTATAAAGTACAGAAATCAATGATCATCTATCTTTACCATTTGGATAAGCTTTGGTCAAAGTTTTGTCAAAATCGGCCAAAATATGTAATTTTTCTACTCATTCAGAAATTATTTTGTCTATTATTTCTTTTGCTCTATTGTTTAGTACAATATTTTCCATAAAAAAATTTTTTAAATAAAAAACATTTACTTAATATTGTATACCCAAATACCTTTCGAATTCAAGTTAGCATTTATTATAAATTAAAATTTGTCAACCCTCTCAAACTTTTTTTTCTTTGTTTTTTTGTCTTTTTCAAAATTCTAGCTATAATTGAAACAGACATTTTTATACATACAATAATGACATGTACACTACACTTGAACACTTAGAACATCATATCAAAACTCAAAAATCTATCACAAAACCCAAAAATCTTTTGAAAGAATTAAAGATGATTGTGATTATTTTTGTAATTTCTTTTGTTGGAATGCTTTTGTTTACCAATGCCCAATTATTTTTTGGTACAAAAAGTAATGTGGAAGTAATAAATCGAAGTACAGAAAATATGAAAACTGATAA
>CAZSQL010000034.1:0-11162 GCA_964609035.1 uncultured Candidatus Peribacteria bacterium | reverse complement strand
GATTTTAAGTGTTTTAAAGATCTTTTTCATAATTTTATAAATTTTAGTTTAACATTATTTTGTTTTTTTACTTGTATATTTTTAATAGCAAAAGTCAAGTCTTAGGGGTGTTGAAATATCTATATTTTAGACTTTTAGATTGAATTTGTATATAATAAGATGAGTGAACATTAAAAATGTTGCAAAGGCTACAATGTTGCAAGAGTTACAAAGTCTGTAGTCTTTGAAACCTATTGAAACCTGTTGTAACCCATTGAAACATTTTGTAGCCTTTTGAAACCTTTAAAACTTGATAACTTTATACTTTAAACTTGCCCTTATGTACGAACAAACTATACAATATAAAGAAGCTTTGGAATCTGCAATTATGCAATCAGATGTTGTCAAAATTTTTGATAATCTTTTGACTGTAGCAGTAGAGGAGTGAGCTTCTGATATCCATATTGAGCCATTGGAAAATTATTGTAGAATGAGGATTAGGATAGATGGTATTCTTTTGGAATTGGTTCAATATCCAAAAACATTACATGAAAACATTATCTCAAAATTTAAGATAGAATCTGGTCAGATGAGACCTGATGAAAAAAGATTACCACAAGATGCTAGAGTGTCCAATGTGACTTTGACTAATAAGGAAATAGATATGAGAGCAAATACTTTGCCTACTGTTTGGTGAGAAAAATTGGTAATGAGAATTGTAGATAAATCAAAAAAAATACCTCCACTTTCAGAACTTGGATTGGAATGAAGTAATGAAAAATTAATTTACAAACATTTATCTTTTCCAAATGGAATTATATTAAATACTTGACCTACTGGTAGTGGTAAGACTACTACGCTTTATGCTTGTTTGGATTATATAAACAAACCTGAAGTAAATATCATAACATATGAAGATCCAGTGGAAAATAAGATGGAGTGATTAAATCAAGCTCAAGTAAGATCTGATATATGATTTACTTTTGCTAGTGGTTTGAGATGATGATTGAGACAAGATCCAGATATTATGATGGTTTGAGAAATACGTGACAAAGAAACTTTGGATATGTCTATGGAGTCTGCTATGACAGGACATTTGGTTTTTTCCACTGTTCATACAAATTCTGCTATTGAAACTATTAGTAGAGTATTAAATTTATGAGCAAAACCCTATATGATAGCTGGTACTTTTAATTTGGTTATTGCACAAAGATTGGCTAGAAAAATTTGTCCTCATTGTGCAAGAGAAGTAGATGTTAAGACTGATGAGAGACGAGAACATGCAAAAAAGACTTTTGTCAATTTTGATAAGGAACTTTTGAAAAAAGAAATTATGGCAAGATGAATAACAAAAGATCAGTGGTCTAAATTTATGGTGGAATGAAAAATTTTGAAATGAACATGAGAAATTAATTGAGAAAAATGTCCGGTTTGTGGATGAACTTGATATAAATGAAGATTGGGTCTTTTTGAATTGATGGATTATTCTGATGATATAAAAAATATGTTGATTGAGTGAAAATCAAATATGGAAATTGAACAATATGCTTTGAAGAATTGAATGATAGATTTGGAAAGAGATGGTATATTTAAAGTAATAAAATGAATGACGGATTTGGATGAAATTTACAGGTATGTAAAGACGAAGTACAATTAAGTTAGAGTTAGTTTATTAGTAATTAGTAATTGGTAATTGATAATTGATAATTGATAAACTCTGAACTATAAACTATAAACTGTAAACTGTAAATTGTGTTTTAAATTGTAAATGTAAGAAAGTGGCTATAACAGAAGTTTTTAAATCCGATTTTTTTGAAAAATTGGTGATAAAGTTAAATGCTCCTAAACTAAAAAATAAAACAAACTTTTTTAGACTTTTGGCTGTTTCTCAAAAAGCTGGCCTTTGAATTATGGATTCTTTAAATTCACTCAAAAAATCTGAAGAAAATAAATGATTGCGTATAATAATTAAAGATTTGTCTAGGCAGTTGACTCAATGAATCAGTCTTGCCGACGCTATGTCAAATCATGATTATTTCTTTTCTATTGATGAAATAGAACTTGTCAGGGCTTCTCAGGTCACTGGTAATTTGATTGAAACATTATATGATATAGCAGAGGAGTTAGAAAATTTAGAAAAAATAAATCAGAAAATAAGGAAAGCTTTGATGTATCCAACTATGTTGATCCTTATTTCTGTGGTTGCTGTTGCTATGTTGCTTATGTTTGCTATTCCTTCTATAGTTTCTATATTTCCTGAAGGTGAAATACCTGCAATTACTGTTTTTATGATGAATGCATCTAGTTTTTTGCAAAAAAGTTGGTTTTTTCTTGTTTTATTTTTTATCTGACTTGTTATACTGTATAAGTTTCTGTATTCAAAAGTTCTCCCGTTTAAAATATTTATAGATAAATTGGCTGTTAATACGCCAATATTATCTTGAGTTGTCAAAACCTTTTACATGTATAAATTTTCCAGACTATTATCTCAGTTTTATTATGCTTGAATTAGTCCGGTATTATCATTAAAACTTATTTCAAATATATTTGAAAATTTTGAATATAAGAAGAAAATGGTAGAAATAAAGAAGGATCTTAAAGCTTGATTTACTTTTTTTGAAAGTATGGAATGAACTAAATTATTTGATCCAATATTGGTCCAAATTATTCATGTGTGAGAAGATACTGGTACTACAAAAGAAGTCTTAAATAGGATATCGCAGTTTTATAAAGATCAGTTGCAAACTAAAATAGATATTTTGATGTCATTTTTAGAACCTGTTTTAATGGTTTTTATTGCTTTGATGATTTGAATCATAGTGGCATCTGTGTTTATACCTATGGCAAGTATAGTGAACGAAATTTAAATACTAAATTATTTTAATATGAAAAAACTATATATAATTATAACTATTGTTTTGTACTTAGTGTCTAGTTTTTTTGTCTTTGCACAAGAAAATATTCAAGAGACAAAAAAAGTAGAAGCTACAGAATACTATGGTTATTTATCTTTAATAGTGGATGTTCATCTTGAGATTGGTAGATGAGAAGCTGATGATAAATCGATATTTTTTGTTGTTTGATTGCTAAATGATATGAAGCATTATGCTGATATGGATATTATAGAATATTTATGATATTCTTTTGATATAAGAAAGACTCTTGATTCTTTGTTAAATGATATTAATGATATTTTGAATCAGTCAAATGCATCAATAACTTATTTAAAAAACAATCTTTTATCATTAAAAACTAAGAAAACTGAATGCGATTCTTTAAAAGATGTTTCTGATAAAAATTTTTATTTAGCATTAAAAGATTTAGATAGCAAAAGTATGGAGTTGAATTTGATTAAGTCATTAGATTATGATAAGTGCTCGTCTGATTCTAGAATATATTATAATGTTCAAGACAAAATGCTGGAAGAATTGAATTTTTATTACAAAATACTTGATCATAAATACAATTATTTTTATTGAAATAGATTTTCTATAATAGAAAATTATCCAAAAATTTTGTATGAATTGATAAAATAATCTATTTTTATTGTTTTTTTATTGAAAACTTTGTTTATATAATTATCTTTTTTTTATTATATAGGAAATTCTAAAATTTTCTAACAGCGGAGCTGTATAAAAATTGTTGTTACTCGGATAAGTCGGAGTCGGTGACTATTTTATAATATTTTATATTAATTGATTTATTATGATAGCATTTTCTATTTGATCTGTAAATATTTATTGGTATTGAATATTTTATTTAGTGTGATTTTTGATATGATATTTTTTTCTTAAGTTTATTGGAAAATCAAAAATATTTAAAAAATTTACAAATCTTCAAGATTTGTTATCAAAAGATGTTGATTGATTGTTGGTTTATATAATATTATGAGTTTTATTGTGATGAAGGTTTTGAGAAGTTTTTATATATCAGCGATCTTATTTTTCAAATAATTTATTAGAGGTTTTTGCTGTATGGAATGGATGAATGTCTTTTATATGATGAGCAATATGAGTTCTAATATCTTTGTTTATTATGAAAAGAGTTAAAAAATTATCAAATATTGAATTTTTTTTGTTATTTGATATTATATTAGTTGTTGTTCCTTTGGCTATTATGTTTGGTAGGTTTGGTAATTATCTCAATCAAGAGCTTTTTTGATTAATTGTGCCTCATGGTTATCGGTGAATGAATAATTTTCTTGTTGAAATGCTAACTAAATTAAATATTTTTCATGTTTATGATTTAATTGATTCTAATCTAAGAGTTAACACTAATTTCATATCTATGTTTTTTGAATGAATTGTTTTGTTTTTTATTTTATCGTTAATATTTATTAAAAATATTAATAAAAAACATATAAAACCATGAATAGTTGTTGGCTATTTTTTATTGTTTTATGGTTTGTTTAGATTTTTTATAGAATATTTAAGAGTGGATAGTCAATTTCAGTATATATCTCTATTTACAAAAAGCCAGTGGATATTTATTGTGTTTATTTTTGTGTGAGCCTGGTTTGTTTTTAATAAAAAAATAACAAAAATTAGTTTATAAAATAGCTATATTTTTTTATTATGTTTTTTATATTTTCTGCAAATTCTGGATCGATTGATAAAGAAATCTTGTATAATCTATTGATGCTACTATGATGTTTGTTTTTTTTAAGTATATCTTCTAGGGTTTTTAGATTTAAACTTTTTTTGTTTTTTCTGATTATCTTTTTAATTAATTCTTCAATATATCATTTATTTATTACAGATGGATTGTATAGGCTTTCCAAAATTGATAATTCTAAATTAGCTATTGGAAATACGTTTTTTCACATATATATTTTCTTTGTAAATTTATCAAAAAAGCTAAAAAGACTTTTATTGTCTGATTCATATATTTTAAATGATATTTGTTTCTCAAACATTATTGTTTCTGTAGATTGTTTTGATTCATTTACTATTAAAAGCTCCTCTGGGATTTCAAAATTTGTCATATTTAGTTCTAGTGCTTTCATTCCTCATATGTATCGTTTGCTTGTCAAAAAATCTTTGCAGTGTTTTTTTACTATACTTCGATAAAACATATCTAAAAGTTGTGATTCACTATATTCTTTTTCTGGATTTTTTGCTAAAAATATACTTTTTTTAAGATTTAGCAAATATCACTTATTTTTTAAATGATAAATTAATTTGTATGCTTTATTTTCAGAATACTCATTGTCCATAATTTTTTCAACTATTTCTTTTACTTTATCTATTCAAATTAGCTTATTTTTATGTTTTAATATCTTTTCCACAACAATGTCGAAAGTGTTTTTTCTCATAAGTAGCATTTAAATTGTAAAACGAGTAAAAATAATCTAATCTTTTTTCCAAAAAAATCAAGACGTTTTTTCCATAAAAATTCTAATGATTTTTCTATTGTTTTTTGATCCTTTAAAATTAATACATTCATTGACGAATCATTTTGTAATTTTATATCTCATTAAATTGTATTATGAACCAACAATGTTTAGTTGATAGCTCTATTATAAACACTAAATCTATTGATTTAGAATGAATAAGAGCTGAGTTTACTGAACTTGTTGATTGAGTTTATGATGTAGTACTTGAGATTAATTCACAAAAGTTTTTGATAAAAATGGTAAATGATTGATCTTCTATTCAAAACTTTGAAATTATTGCAAGTAAGTGATTCGTTAGTGATTTAACAAATAGTCTTATATTTGCACTAAGAAGTCTTGTAGAACATTTGCAATTTGTGTTAAAATAGATTATTTGATTAAATTTTTCTAGCTTCCAAGGCTATGTTATTCAATTTTTTCTTTTTTCTAAAAAAAGACTTGAAAAAGGAGTTTTTTTTGTTACAACAAAAAATGTAAATATTTATTTTCTGTTAGAAAGAGTTATGCCTAATATGAAAAAAATTAAAACTAAGATTAAATCTGTTTCAAATATGAAACAAATTACAAAAGCTTTAGAAGTTGTTGCTACGGTTAAATTACAAAAGATAAAGAAACAAACAGAAAATTATAGAGATTTCATGTCGGATTTTCTTAAAATAATGAATGTTGTAAGATTTAAATTAAATATTTTAAATACAAATCAGATAAACCCAAACTGAAGGAGACTTATTATAGTTATGTCTAGTGATAAAGGTCTTTGTTGAAATTTAAATTCAAAATTATTTAAGCATATATTTCAAAAATATAATGATGCAAAAGACAATGTAGATGTATATTGTATATGAAAAAAATCTTTTGAGTTTTTTGCTAGAGCATGATTTAATGTTGTTTGACATCTAAATTTGTCTGATGATTTTAATGAAAATGATCTTGCGGATGTATATAATTATATTATAGCAGGTATATCTGAAAATAAATATGCTAAAATTAAAGTATATTTTAATTATTTTAAAAATACTATTACTCAAGTTCCTCTTAGATTCAAAGTTTTCCCAGTAGATCAAGAAAGTTTTGATTCTTTTGTACAAGATATTGGTATTGATTTAGATGATGTTATTACTGAATCTAATGGTTTAGATTATAAAGACCTTATAGTAGAACCAGATCTAAAAATATTTAAACAAGAGATGTTGAGACAGTTTACTCAGCATATGATTTATGGAGCAGCTTTACAAAACAAGGCTTGAGAATTTGCTTCTCGTATGTTGGCTATGAAAAACGCAAAAGATAATGCTAGTGAAATGATAAAATGATTGGTTTTGTCTTTCAACAAAGCTCGTCAATCTTTGATAACACAGGAAGTTACTGAAATTATGTCTGCAAAAATGGCAATAGAAGGTTAGATTTATATTTAAAAAATATAATCATGCATTTTGTTAATAAGGGCTGAAACTTCAATAAGAGGCAACCAGTTCAGTGTTATACTAGAGTTATGTGATATTTGAGACCTGTAAATTATTTTAATCTTTGAAAAAAATCTGAGTTTTATAGTAGAAAGTATTTTGATAAGATAAAAGCTTGCAATAAAAATTTTATTGCAGATTATATGAGTGATGCGATATGCTAAAATATATGATATTCTTTACTCTTGTGGGAGAGTAGAGTAGTTCTAGTCATAATTGTGCTAAAAAACATAACGAACTTGAAATTGTTATGTTTTTTTGTAAATATATTTTATTATATAGGAATTTTTAAAATTTCTATCCTGCTAATTTATTAAGCGGCTATTTTAAATCTTAAATTTATATTTTATGTGAATTTTTGGCTCTGAAGAAAATGTTATAATAAAAGAGTACTCTAAAAATCCAATAAACAATTTTGAAATGAATGATTTTTCTGTAAAATATCATGAATGAAATTTTATTTGTGGTGATGATATAACTGTTTTTTTATCAATAAAAGACAATAAAATTGATTCTTTTTCTTATACTTGAAATCTTTCAGTTGTTTCATTAGCTTCTGCTGCGTTTATTTCTGAAATTGTATTGGGTATTGAATTAAATGAAGTGTTGAAATGGGACTATGAATTTATTAAAAATAAATGAATAGATGTTTCTAATAAAAGGAAAAGAGCGGCTGTACTACCTTTGTTGGCAGCAAGAAATGCAATTCATCAGTATTTAAATGATTCTATAGTTGATGATTTTGATGATCTTATTGATGATTAGTAGACAATAATAGACAAATTTGACTTGAAATGTTTAGACAAATTTGTATATACTATATTTACTGTTATTTTAATAGGTATTGTTTTTTTATGTTAAAAAATCTAAAAAACTTAATTTTAAATGTTGTATTGCATGGTGTTGCATTATATTTTATTAATAAATATATGCCATCTTGGTTTCGTGTTGAATCTTTGCAATATACAGTTATTTTTACATTTTTAATATTGGCAGTTTTATTTTGGATAGTAAACAATATTATAAAAGTAATATTAAAAATATTAACAATACCATTGAAATATCTTACATTTGGTCTGTTCTCTTTGGTTTTAAATATGTTTATGCTGTATTTGTTTGAGTATTTTGTAAATAATTCTGCTATGGGTATTACTATATATCTTGGTACTATTATGCAAGTATTTGTGCTTTCTTTGTATGTTGCTATGGTATCCTTTTTAATTAAAAAAATAACATAAAATGAACTTCAAAAAATGAAACATGTTTTATTTGGTTTTGACAATTATATTATTTATATTTTTGTTGATACCTTTCTTTCAAAATGCTGCACTTCCAGCTCCAGTTATATTTTTTGCTTCTCGTTCTACTTTTACTTCTATATATTTACCTCTTATATTTGTATCTATGGTTGAATGAGCGCTTCTTTTATTGTATATTCAATCATTATTCTCTGACTATAAGAGACAAGATGCTACAAAATTTGATTTAAAATAATATTTTATATGTGTTAATTATTATAATGACAAGGAATTATACAGTGACTAGAGAGCATGCAGCAAAAGTTTTAGGAGTATCAACTAGAACGATAGATAGGTATGTGAAGTCTGGTAAATTATCTTACAAAAAAGTTGCAAACAAAGTTTTGTTGGCTAAAGAAGAGGTATCTGAATTACAAAGAGACTTTGGTGCTTTTCGTCAAGAACTTAATTCTGAAATAGTTAGTTCTTCTTCTAATACTAAATCTATAACTACAGTTAATCCTTCTTTGGAGCAAGCTATTGATGCAAAAATTGAAAAGTTCTTTTTAATATTTAATGAAAAAGATAGAATATTAGAAGAAAAGAATAAGGTTATTTTTATGTTGCAACAAAGAGTTTGAGAACTTGAGGCGAAATTGAAAACAATGGTTGCTTTGCCGGATTATACTAGAGAAAAACAGGAAGCAATTATAGAAAAACAAAAATTAGAAGAAAAAATAAGTTCTTTAAAGACTAAAATTAGATCTGAAAAGACCAAAAATTTAGTTTTTGTTTGAGTTTCTTTAGTTTTGATTATTATAGCAATATTCTTTTTTATACAAAATTAACTCAATAATTTCTATATATAAAAAGCTAGCTTTAATGCTGGTTTTTTTTGAATTCAAAACATCTCCGATTTTGATGTTTTTTTAATAAAATGTATTGACTTTGTTGTTATAATATTTATAATCTTAATAGTTTTATATTTGATTTTGATCTTTTATGCTTCAAGACTCAATATTAATATGGAAACTTTTGTCTTTGCTTTTCTTTTCTGTTTTAGTAGTTTTTTTGTTTTATATTTTTTTGGAAAAATTATTAAATAGACTAGAGTTTAAAAGAAGATTAAGATTTGTTAAAGACCAATTGTTGTTTGATATCTTCAAGGATTATAATTCCAAGATGTCAGATTTTTTGATATTAGATGAGTTTTCTCAATTAGAGATTGATACTAGAGTTGAATTAAATGAGTTAAAAAAGAAAATATTTTGTGATTTATCTAAATATGATTTAAAAGATTTGGAACAAAAGGTTAATGAATCTTTTAAAGAAAAAGAAAAAAAAATAAATAAAATCATATTAAATAAGTACAAAGATGCTATAAAATCTTTAAATCAGAAAGTTATATTTTTGAAAAATGAATTAGATGCTTTTAAAAATATTTTTTATGAAAAAAATATAAAAATTGAAAGCAATACTTTTCAAGACAATATAAATGGTAAAATAATAGCTAATGAAGATTTGATTAAAAATGTGGTTGATGGATATTTAAATGAAAAAAATAATTTGTTTGTATATAAAAATATAGAATCTAATCAAAATAAAAATTTAGATTTAAATTATATTGATAAGAGAATTGATTCATCATCTCGTCAAAGTTATGTAAAATTAAATGCAGGTATAAAAGAGATAGAAAAAAGTATAGAAAACAAAATAGATTCAATGTTGAAGACTAGAGATGTTTATATAAACAAGCAAATATCGTATTTATTGCAAAATAATGATAAACTTTCTGATGAGAAAATGAAGATATTTGAAAAAATGCAAGATAAGGTTGATAAGTTTATGAAAGAAAATATGGATAAAATTTATGAAATGATTGAATATAAAGATAAAATAATAGAAGAAAAAAATATTTTGATAAATGATCAGAAAAATAGCATATTTGATTTACAAAAACAACTGTTAAAACAAAATGAGTTTTTGGAGAATCAAATTAAAAAGTTTGCTTTAGATAAGGAATATTTAGATAAATATATATCTTCTTTAAAAAAACAATCATCTATACAGACATCCAAAAACAATATATTTATTGTTGCAATTGTGTTGTTGTTTATGATTACATTAACAATGTTTTTGCTTGTTTTGACTAAGTCGCCTTTGATTTACACATTGTATTAATTTAGATAATTAAGTTAGTAAATGATGAATAAATTAGGACTAAGAAATAATTTTATTGAAAAATCTAAAAACAATATTTGTAAATTTATTGTGCCGCTTTTTTTATTATTGTCTTTTAATTTAGATTCTTTTGCTGAAAATAAAACTAATCTAAATCAAATATTTTGTAATAATTTTTGATCTAAAGACAGTCTTTTAGTAACAAAGTCTTTAGATTTATTTATGAATATTTCAAAATTTAGTGATAATGAAAATAGTTTTTTTGATATATATGCTGATGGGGATAGAAAAAATATGCCAAAATATAAGGTTTATGCTCCAAAAACTAATTCATCTTGAAATTGGATGTCTATTGATGTAGTTTATGAGCAAATAAATTTGTTTAATTTTGTTTTGCAAGTTGATGATTCAGATAATCAAACTTTGACTATAAAAAATAATGATAGTGTGGTTTATAAAATTAATTTTTCTTGTGTAAATGGTATGTATGTGATCTCTAATGATCAATCAAATATAAATCAGGACTTATATTTAATACTTGAAATTTTAAATGATATAAATAATTATTTTATACCTTATATTGTAAAATAATCTATTATGGATCAAATTGTTGGTAAAATTAAAACTATAATTTCTAAATACAATCTTTGTCAGCAAGAGAAATGATTTATTTGATATTATGTTTTTTTGGGTAAAAGAAAAAAATTACTTTTTTATATCAATCATAGAAAGGGTAGAGTAGTATTTGGTGTTAGTCACTGGGGTACGGAGATATTAGAAGAGTATCCAATGCTAAAAATTTCTGCAGATGAAGTCAAGACTTCTGTGATTAAGTGGAATATAGATAGAGTAGAGGATATAGACAAAAAATGAATTTCTAAAATTGTTGATTTGTGTGTGGGGTGG
>CAZSQL010000033.1:0-12556 GCA_964609035.1 uncultured Candidatus Peribacteria bacterium | reverse complement strand
GATATAGATTTTGAATATGAAATGGTAAACAATTATGATTTTTTTAAGTGAATGTATTATTTAAATTTTTTGAGAGAGGTATGAAAATATATTACTATCAATTATATGATAAACAAAGAATCTGTAAAAAAAAGAGTAGAAGATCCAGAGCAATCTATCACTTATGCTGAGATGAGCTATATGCTGATCCAATGATATGATTTTTTTAAACTATATAGTGAGTACTGAACAAAATTACAATTAGGATGATCAGATCAATGGTGAAATGTCACTACTGGAATGGATTTAATATCAAAAAAATTGGGTAAAAGCTCATATTGTCTAACAATTCCACTAGTAACAGACTCTACTTGAGCAAAATACTGAAAATCTGCTGGAAATGCGGTTTGGGTAGATAGAAAAAAGAATAGTCCTTATTTTGTATACCAATTCTTTTTGAATTCTGATGATTCACTTGTAGAGAAGCTATTGAAAGTATTTTCTTTGAAGTCGTTACAAGAAATAGATGAAATAGTAAAAAAACATAATGAAGATCCATCATCCAGATACTGACAAAAAGAACTCGCTAAATGGGTAGTAGAAGTATTGTTTGGAAAAGATGCGGTAGTAGAGGTAGAAAAAATTAGCCAAGTATTGTTTGGCAATGAAAACAAAATGGAAATCATAAAATGATTTAACAAAGATGAAATAAATGCTCTAAAAGAGGCTACTGGTGGTACTGAAACAGATTGAGAAGAATGGAAAATTCTAGACCTTTGCACACAATCATGATTAACAGAATCAAACTGAGAAGCAAAAAAGATGATACAGTCATGAGCTATATTTTGCAATGAAGAAAAAATAGATGACATCCAAAAAATATTGAACAAATCAGATATGGTAAATTGAGTATTTCTGCTAAGAAAAGGGAAGAAAGTTTATAAAATAATTCAGAATTTATAATTGAGAATTTAGAATTGAGAAACTGCCTGCTAGTAAGCAAGGTTGAGAAGTGGGAGGTGGTTATTTGTGAACCATGAACTGTAAACTGTGAACCGTAAACTGTAATTTTGTTAAAAAAAATCCCACCTAAAATTAATTGGTGGGATTTTTTTATAAATATTTATTGTGCTGCGTTTCCAGTATTTTCTGCTATAGACTCGGGTTGAGCTTGCTGAGGGACTTCATATCACTGAATATATGTTCTAATATCTAAGGTATCATTTAATTGGTTGCCAAAGCTGTCTTTTGCAAAAACAGAAACTACTCATGGTGTTGTGGTAGTAAATTCTGCTATATTTTTATCAAAAGTTTTTATTACCTTATCTCATTGTTTGATTGTTCAACCATTTACGCTAGAAAGTTCATCATTTAATATTATAACAACTCTATACCTATCTCCATCTTTGATGACATATGTATTGTCTTTCATAATAAAAGGTGGTGTAGTGTCTCATGCAACAACAGATAAATTAATAGATCTTCTATTTGAATATCACTGGTTATCTATAGCCAATAAAGTTAATTCTCATTTACCAAGTTCTTCTCAAAGATCTGATAATATAACATCCGTAATATCATTGGAATTTCATCTATATTCTGTAGATCAAATAACTCTACCATTTATACTCACAGAAACTCTTTTGATATTGTTTTTTGCTTTTACATTAAACCAAATCATAGGCTTGGTAGATATTTTTTGTCAGTCACTCAAATTCTTTATAGTCAATTGTATATCTTCGCTTATTTGAGGACTTCTATTTTCACAATAATCTTGTGGCATAGCAAGCAAGATATTGTTATAATTAAATGCTACTTTACCTGAAAGATTTTTATCAAATTCTCGCATCAAAGAAGGATTTATAGACCATTGTCGCCAAGCTGTGATTTCATTTAAATCCATATTATTTGGCATAAATGTAGATGGAGAAACAATGTATCATTTTCTCAATTCTTCATTTGGTGTATATGGACTTGAAAGTCATCCACAAGAAGCATCAAATTCCAGTGGAGTCATACCAGAATCAGCTTCATTAGGTTGGGAATTTATATATGCCAAAGATTTTACAACAAACTCTGCTGGAGTAGAATCAGATGCCAATTTACCAGAAATCTTGGAAATAGCAACTTCTGCTACTTCTACAGCCGACATTCATTGATTGGAAACATAATTGTTTGCTAACAATGTAGACCAAAACTCTCTCATCGCATCCGCATTTAAGAATCAACCATAAGCATTTTGATACATTGGAGATCAATCCGCATTTCATCATCGAAATACAGCAACTTTGGTAGGCGTATAAGTGGCTAACCAACCATCCCTAGCACGGTCTCATTTTGGTGTTTTCATATTTGACGTACCGGATTTTAGTCACAATTGCAATCCACGTACAGCATATTTTGCTACTCGTTCTGGTGGCATATTTGCTGGATCAGAAAGTATGTTCCATATTAAATATACAACACCAGGTGCCAAAACATCTTCTTGATATTTTTCTTCTTTTTCATACAGCAAAGACCCATTACTTGTCCTTATTTCTAAAATAGGATTTATCTCTCAAGGTTTTGATGTTGCTAAATGAGCATAAGCATTTGCTAGTTCAATCATAGGCACTTCTCACGCTCAAAATGCTAATGGATATCAATAATCTCAAGTTATACTTAAAGAAGTAAGTCACATTTTTCTAAGAAATGGTATAGCTACATCTTGTCCTCCAAGAGCAGTAATAATTTTAGCTGCTGGTATATTTCTACTATAAGCCAATGCCTTTTTTAGTGGCAATATGCCTAAAAATTTTCAATCAGCATTTTTTGGTCTATCTGGTCCTATCTGGAAAGGGATATCGTAAATCGGAGTATCTAGAGCAATTGGCAATAAGCTAAGTCACAAAGCATATATCATAGGCTTCATAGCTGAACCAACTTGTCTTGATGCCCTAATCATATCATTTTGTCATCAAATATCTTCATTAAAATAATCTACAGAACCAACATATGCTAAAATATCTCAATTTTCAACATCTAAATAGACCATAGATTCGTTTGTCGCTCAATACATATCCAATGATTTTTTATTGTTTAATATTGCCTTTTCAGCAATCTCTTGAATATCTAGATCAAGACTTGTTTTTACTATCAATCATCAATTCATAAGCATTTCTTTATCATATTGTTTTTCCAATAATTCTCTAACTCGCATAACAAAATGAGGTGCCAATATAGTAAATCCAGCACTTTTTAATTCTAATGTCATTCCTTCTAAAAGCGCTTGCTTTAGCTCATCTTCTGTTATATATTCATCTTGGAACATACGAGATAATACTAAATCTTTTCTTCAAACAGAATATTTTACATTATACTTGGCTCCATCAAAATAAACTGAAAAATCAATCAATCAATTTAAATATTTACTAAAAGCAGAATAATCTTTTCTACTTGAAAAAGTTGCTTTGTCTAATATAGACTTAATTTTATTTGAAACTTCTAATTTTAATCATGTATCAGTTAATGGATATTCACTTCAACTTGCATCTGTTATCCTAAGATTTCAGATTGTTGCACTTCTTTTTGTATAAGGATTGTATGCTGTTGGTCATTTTGGTATAGATGCCAATATAGAAGATTCCAATACTGTCAAATCTATGGAAGATTTTCAGAAATAAGTTTGTGCAGCAGCTTCTATTCAAAACGCATTATTACCAAATTCTATTTTATTTAAATACAATTCTAAAGTCAATTCTTTCTTTTTGTGTGCCATTTCATCTCAAGGCAATCTACCGACACTATCTTTTATCATATCTTCTAAAACATTGTCTAACTTCTTTGTGAGGACCATTTCTTTTAACTTTCTTTCTATTTTTCTATCTTGCGTCAACAATAAATTTCTAACCAACTGTTGTGGTATAGTAGAAGCTCCTTGCATTCTACTAGAAGGATTTAGTATTTTGCTAAAAACTGCTCTAAATAATCATATCGTATCCAATCATTTGTGCTCTCGATAACGCTGATCTTCAACTGCAACAATTGCATTGATCATATTGTTATTAATACCAGAATACTCTACGTATTCTCTATTTTCAGAAAACAATCTATAAAGAACTTTGTCATTTCTATCGGTGATCAAAGTAGCCTCAGACAATGTGATGTCTTTTATTTGAGTTATATCTGGTAATCTGGATTTTATCCTTATTTGGAAAAGGATAAATAGAACTATAAATAAAACTACTCATAAAACTAAAAATATTTTTAATATTTTTTTTAAATATCACTCTGAAGATTTATTGTGATATCAATATACAGATCTATGGTTTGTAGAGCTACTTGATGATGTTTTTTTTGGTTGAATAGTGTAATTTTTCATTTAATATTAAATTTTATTTTATAAAAATTTTTCAATCGGTCTTACTTATAGAAATTATCGATAAAAAAACAAATGAAGATACAAAAAAAGTCTCATTTTTTTAAATGAGACCTTTTATGGTATTTTTATTTATTAATTTGGTGTTCGTGGTGTAGATGGCATATAAATATATCAGATTATGTTTGGGTTATCTACTTTATCTGAACGTCTTTGTACTACAAATTTCTTACTTCCATTCATTTCTTCTACTACCATAGTTCATGCTCAAGCATTATAACTTATTACTTTTGCCACATGACCAGCACTTGCATATCATCATCCTCCTCTACGATATACAACTATCGATCCAGCAACTGGTTTTGTTCAAACACTAAATCAAGCTGCTTTTGCATTGGCATACCATTGATTAGCATTTCAACCGAATGGTCTAGCTTGTGTTGTATCGCTAGTATAAGGGAACAATTGAGGTGTTGTGGCTGCTATATACCAAGTACAATGTCATGCATAAAATTTATTATTTATATTTTTATTGAATACCCAAGTAGATAATATTGAAGAACTATTATAATCTCATGCTGAAGATGCTGTATTAGACCTACTACTTACTACATATGAAGATTGTGGCTTTGTAATTGTAGGTTTGTATGTGACTGTAGTTTTTGGCTTATAGACAGGCTTTGGTCTTTCCATCATTCACACATCATAAGCTTTTTCTATGGTGATAGGTACAAATATTTCTTGACCATCTTGTAAGATTTCTGTTTCATCTTGAATATAGTTTAATGTCATCAAATCTTCAACATTTAATCCATATTTGTTTGCAAAAACTAATATATTTTGATTTCAATCTATAGTGTAAATCAAACCTTCAGCCTCATCAGTAATTATCAACTTTTGATTTGGTTTTATTGGTCCAGAAATATTGTTTGTTTTTTTGATATGAGAAATGGTAGTACCAAAAGTACTAGCAATTTTTGATAAAGTGTCTCATGGCTGCACTATATAATTTATTATTCATTTGTTATCCTCTCATATTTCTGCACTAACAGTATCCAAACTTATCAAAACTTGTTCGTTTTGATTTGTTTGTACAAATGCATTTGTATTTATGTACAGTGTTTCTGTTCCTTTTTGAAATTTATCTGCATATACTATCACTAGTACAAATGCAAATAATAAAAATAATGTTATTGAAAATTTTATATAATTTAATCACTTGTTTCTAAATCTCATAGAATAGTTTGATTATAAATGGCGGAGAGGGTGGGATTTGAACCCACGGTCCGCGTGAGCGAACAACAGTTTTCAAGACTGCCGCATTCGACCACTCTGCCACCTCTCCACGATTTGTTTGTTATACAGAGCATATCCCGTAAATGTCGAATCCGGTATTATGTATATTATTTATTTTGGATTGATTTTCAAGCAATAAAAAATAAATTGATAATATCTAGTTTAGAATTATTTTATCATTATTTTATAATACATAATTTTCATAAAAAATGTCTGATTTAAAAAAATTTTATCCTATACAGACAGGTATAGACAACGAAACACTCAGAACTAAAAGCCAAGAAATAGAATCTATAAGCCAAGATATTGTAGATTTTGCTGAAGATTTGATGGAACTGATGTATGAGTATGATGGCGTAGGACTTGCTGCACCTCAAGTTGGCAAAAATATTAGAATGATAGCTGTCACATCTTGGAAAGAAAGCAAAAAATGATCAGAATGGATTGATGAGGAAATCATGATAAATCCTGTTGCTATAGAAAAATCGCAAGATATGGTAATATCTGAGGAAGCTTGTTTGTCGGTACCTGACATTATTTGAAAAGTAAAAAGGCACAAAAGTATAGTAGTGGAATATTTAGATGTAAAATGAAAAAAGAAAAAGAAGAAATTGAAAGACTACAATGCTTTTATAGTACAGCATGAGTTGGATCACTTGGATGCAGTATTGTTTGTAGATAAGTTGGTGAAATAATTCTGACTTGAAAAAACAATAGAAATATATAATAGTATTTTCTGCAAGTATATTTGGCACCGTGCTAGAGTGGTCTAATGGACGGGTCTGCAAAACCTTGGTTCGCGGGTTCGAATCCCGCCGGTGCCTCCACTCTATCGAACCAAGAGACAAAAGTTCAGTTCCGTTAAAAATCCTACATCTCGTTAGGATTTTTTTATTTCTCTGCAGATTTTTTTACTCTATTCATGATGGAGAATCAAAGTCCTTCCTCTTTGAGATGTTCTATAAAAATTAAATCGATTCAATCCTGGTCACACTGATTGTATATTTGAAATAAGTTTTGAGAGCATGTAATTAAGTCATTTTGTGATCACCAAGAAACGATATGAAAATTTGGTGTTAATTTGGAGATTATATTTTGATTTTCTTTTATTTTTTCTTGAGTCAGGATTAAAGCTATTTTTTTGTCTTTAATTTGTGGATATTCACCTAAAATATCTAAATTTTGTATAATATTTATACTTGCATTGGGGGAATAGTGCTTGTACATATTTCATGGAGAAATATTGGAAAGATGAGAGCTATATTGTATGGAAATATTTTTATTTTTATCAAACAATAACTCTAAATCTTCTTTTGTGATAAATCATGGACGCATGATTATTATTTTGTAGTAAACATTGCAATCATCTGTTCACATAGGACTGCAAGTAGAAATCTCATCAACTTTTACGACAGTAGATTCGATTCACACATGACAATTTCATCAATCAATAATTAATGGTAGTTTATTTCCAAAATATTGTTTTACCATCTGTGCAGAAGTGGGACTGGGTTTGGTAGAAATGTTGGCGCTAGGCGCAGCTATAGGTAATTTGCAATATTTGAGAAAATCTAGTGCAACCTGGTTGGATGGAATTCTGATACCCACATAAGGATTTGATGATACTAGATTTGGGATATTTTCTTTTTTATTCAAAAGTATTGTGATGGGTCATGGCATCAATTTTTCTATAATTTTTTTTTCTATTGGGTTTGAAATGATACCGTATTTCCCAATTTCTTTTTTATCTCAAATGTGTACGATAAGAGGATTGTTTGATGGTCTATTTTTGAGTACAAATATTTTTTCCAAAGCTTTTATGTCCAATGCATTTGCTCAAAGTCCATAAACTGTTTCCGTAGGAAAAACTACAACTTGAGATTCTAGCAAAAGTTGTTTTGCATATTTAAATGTATCTATATTTGCTTGTTGAATATTGTCCATAAAATAAATTTAGATTAAAAGGATAATAAGCACTTAATGCATTCAAGCTTAGTTTATACCGAACCGCTTTAGAAATCTTTAATTTATTCGCTACGCTTTAACTTAAAGTTTCTAAAAGTCGTCGGTATAACTCAATCATCCAAAGAAACTGCATTTTACTTGTTCCTTTGGCGATTGAGTATAAATAATTTATTGAAATCAAAACACATAAAATTTTCTAAACAATCCTATCTACATATTAATAATTAATAATCAATAAAATATTATATTTGTTTTTTCTCAACCCATTTAATACCTGAGGCAAAAACATTTAATTCTTGATTATATTCTTGAACTGTGGCCTCTATTTCACATTGAAATCTTAACTTTGTAAATTTAGCATTTTCTTTTATCGCCTTAAGTCTTTTTGCTTTTGAAATATCTTTTGTATGAATTGTCAAAAACAATTCATCTTGAGTGGATTTATTTAGATCGCGAAGGAATTTATCAAATTCAAAAACATCCATTTCTTTGAACTCTTTACTAATGTCTTTTTGATTCATCGTTTTTATAAAAAATAAAGTTTTTATTTTATAAACATAAATCTAATAATTACTTCTCTTCATTTCTCTCCTTAAAACGAATGACAATAGGTGTGCCTACAAATCCAAAATTTTTTCTAATTGAATTTTCAATCCACTTTTTAAAAGCAAAATTAGCTCTTTCTTTTTTGTTTACAAAAGCGAGAAAAGTAGGTGCATTGATATCTACTTGAGTAATATAATACATCTTACAGATTTTGTTTTTAGGAAATCTAGGTGGTCTTTGCAACATTTCATTATTTATTGTTTTATTCAATTCATTTGTATCAATTCTTTTTTCTGCTTCTTTTTTGATATTAGATACCATATTTATCATCTGTTTTACTCATGTTCACTCTGTGGCTACAATAGGAACTATTGGTATATATTTGGCAAAATCTAGATGTCACTGAACTTTTTTTTGGATTATCTTTTTTTGTGTCGAATCCAAAAGATCCATTTTATTTACTGCAAAAATGATTGGTAATGCTAAATTATTTATCTCAGAAAGTAGCGTCATATCTCTATGCGTCACTCATTCAACTCAATCTATCATAAAAATAACAGCTGGCCTAGCATACTCCAACATTCATTTAATTTTGTCATAAGCTATTTTTTCTATACCGTGTATACTTCATTTTTTCCTAATTCATGCTGTGTCATAAATTTTATACTTTTTTCATTCCAATTGAAACTCTCACGTGATATAATCGCGCGTTGTTCATAAATAATCCTCTACTTTAGATAATTTTTTTCAAACCAATGTATTTAATAATGTAGATTTTCACACATTGGGTTTTCATATTATAGCAATTCAAATTGGATTGTTTTTTTTTACATTTTCTGTTTTACCTTCTTTATCTTTAAAATATCATACTACAAAATCTTCCTCTTCTGTAATGTTTAATTCTTTTTTTGCACTCACTCATATTATTTTTTCTATTCATAAATCATAATAATCTGATATGGCCAAATCTATTTCATTTGATTTATAGTTTATATCTAGTTTGTTTACTATCAATACAGTTTTTTTTCTTTTGTTTGCATCCATGATGTATCAGTATATTTTTTGTTCTTTAGCTGTTATTCATACCGAATCATCTATAACAAAAAATATAAGATCTGAATCATCTATAATTTTTGTGATATAAGATCGCTCTTCTTCAAACTCTATAAGACCAGGACTATCAGCAAATCTCACGTCACCTATTTTATCTACATGAATATCATGAAAAATTATATCAGTAGTTGTCCCTGGGATATCAGTCACTATAGCTCTAAATTGTCATATAAGTCTGTTGAAAAGCGTAGACTTTCACACATTAGTAGCTCATACAAGTCATATTTGAAACATAAGGAATTAGTTAGGAAGTGAGAAGTGAAAAATGGTAATTGGTTAGTTGTGTATTAGTTATTTGTGAACTATACACTGTATACTGTAAATTAAAATATAGTTTTTTGACGTAAAAAGTAAATGGAAAGTGACTACATATATTTTAACAATAAAAAAAACAAAAACTTTACATTGAAAAATAGTTCAACAAAATTAGATTAAATTTATTGATTTTTACCATAAAATGATTTATGCGCATAATTTGGATTTGAATATTGTTAATCATATTTTGAATACTAGCGGTGTATAGCGTAAGCATACATCAATCTTTTACTTTGACTTTAAGAATTTTTGATGATCCTACAAATTATTTTTATTTTTTCAGGCATCTTAGGAGTATAGCTATCGCCATAATAGTTGCACTTATGGCTTATAGAATACCTATACAATTTTTTCAAAAACAAAAAAACATAATAATGATAGCAGCTATGGTATTTATATTTCAAATAATGGTGTTTATACCTGGTATATGAATAGAATTAAATGGAGCGAGATGATGGTTGGATATACCATGATTACCTAGTATGCAGCCATCAGAATTTTTTAAAATATGATATGTGTTGTTTATAGCATGATGGCTTATCAGAAAAAGAAGATCGATAGATAATGACAATCAGCTACTGATTTCGTTTATCGTCATAAATATTATATTTTTATTTATTTTTCTTTTGATACCCGATTTATGAAATGCCTTGGTTATGGGAATAACTTGATTAATAATGGCACTATATGCCGGGATGAATCGAAAAAAAACAGCATGAATATTCGCTATATGAATTATAGGTGTGATTATGTTTGGTACACTAGCATCTATGGTAAGTACAAGATTTGCTTATATACAAAAAAGAATGACATACTTTATAAGCGCGCCAAATGATGAAGATAGTAGATGAATATGACGACAAAATGAACAAGCTTTGGCTGCCATATGATGATGATGATTTTTTGGCAAATGATATGGTAAATGATTGCAAAAATTTGGATACATACCAGAAGCACAGTCAGACTTTATTTTTGCTGCTTTCAGTGAAGAAATTGGATTTTTGGGTAATATGTTTCTTTTGGGATTGTATTTTTATTTAGTTTATTATGTATTGACAAGATTGGTCTATGTAAGAGATGAGTATAGTAAAATGATTGCCATATGAATTTTATCACTAATAATAGTCCAAGCATTTATCAATATGTGAGTAAATCTTAAAATATTACCAAACACCTGACTGACACTTCCTTTTATAAGTCATGGTGGATCAGCACTGATGGCAAATCTAATATGTTTGATTATACTTTATAAAATTATTGAAAATAAATAAATACTAAATATTGCAAAGGTTGCAAAGTTGCAAAGTTGCAAAGTTACAAGGGTTACAAAAGTTGCAAAGGTTGCAAAGGTTGCAAGGGCCATTCTCTTTGAAACCCTTGAAACCCATTGCAACCCGTTGAAACCTATTGTAACCCATTAGAACCCTTTAATTAAAAAAGATAAAAAATGAAAATATTGGTTGATAAAAACAACTTGCTAACTATAGAAAATCCAAACATACCTAAATCAAAAGAATATTGTTATAATTTAAACTGATACGAGTTTTGTGATTTTGATAAATGAATAATTGTATACCACAAAAAACAATTTAAAACAATACACCTAAGGGACCTTTGAGATAAAATGTGAGTCGTGATGATTTGAAAACAAGATGAAAAATTAAAAGAAATTGATTTGGTTTTGGAAAGCGTGGAAAATGCTTTGAAATTATTTAATTGATTTGACGAAGATACATGAGAAAAATATTATTTTTTAAATAAATTCAATGAGAATAAATTGATAGAATTAAATTTTAAATTAAAAAAACTATGATCCAATATTGTTGTGAATAAAACCAAAAAATGATTTTGTATTGACAATAAAGATGAAGAATTAACCTATGATCCAATCAACTTTTTGTTTTGATTGTGGCTTGTGTATGGTGATTTAAACATAAAAAATAAAGATTTAAAATCCATAAAAATACAAATACCTCTGTTTTGATCTTTTCAAGAAAATGAAGAGATTATTGATGAAAGTATAAATACATTGATAGACAATAATATTTTCTTGAAAAAGAATATACAAAAAACCAATGATGGCATAGTATATCAAATAACTAGTTCTGACTTTGAACTGTTGGAAATTTTTGCAAAATTATATCAACCTATTGAAAAATGAATTCAAATAAGTAAAGTATCTGAGCTTGAAAAAATAAAAAATGAGCTTTTGGACTTTATTAAAAATAATCCAGAAATACCAAGCGAATGAAAAGCAGAAACTTTGAAAGAGATAGCAAATGGGATGATAAAGATACTGCTAAAATAATTGATAGTTGATAGTTGATAATTATCCATTTTCAATTATCAATTAGCTTAATCAATTATCAATTAATTTATAGGGGCATGGTGTAATGGTTAACACGACGGTCTTCGGAACCGTAACTGGGGGTTCGATTCCCTCTGTCCCTGAACCTTAAAGCTAAAAGTGAAAACTAAAAAACAATAATATACTAAAAAAGCCTGAACTAAATCAGGATTTTTTTAATAAAAATATTTTTTGTATTTAAGTATTAATTCATCCAAGCCTTGAACCTCATCATCATTTGCTCTTTTGTTCCAGTGTTTCTTGTTACACTTTTCACATTCAAAAAGAATTTTCATAGTTCAATTTGACAAAAAATACTCCCTAGGATACATTTTGCCATGACAGCTGGTATTTCTATCTCCAGGGATACCTCCATCAACATGCAAAGAAGTGAAACAATAAGGACAGTGATTTCTACATGTTTTTGAAGCTAAAGGTATTTCTTTTTTACAATTTATGCAAACGAAAGTTTCGTTTATTTTTTTCATGTAAAATTAATTATAAAGTTATAAAGTTTATCAAGTTAAAAGTTTATGATCAAAAACTTGATAACTTTATACTTTTAACTTGATAACTCGATCATTAACTTTTTGCTTTCATATTTGATGAAACTTCTTGTGCTAGTTTATTTATACTTT
>CAZSQL010000032.1:0-12609 GCA_964609035.1 uncultured Candidatus Peribacteria bacterium | reverse complement strand
GAGCGCATCTCTGATAAGGATGAGGTCGGTGGTTCGAGTCCACCTATGCCCACCAGCTAAATAATTAAAACAATAAAAAATCAATCACAAAATTATTAAAAACAAATGTGGTTCGAGCCTACCTGCCGGTAGGTAGGTCCACCTACACCCACCAGTTAAATGGAAATAAAAACAGAGTAAAAAATCATTAGTATAGAGTTATTCAAGAAAACTTTATAGCTTGTAACTTTATACTTTTAACTAACTCGGGGATTAGCTCAGATGGCTAGAGTGCTTGGTTTGGGACCAAGAGGTCGCGAGTTCGAGTCCCGCATCCCCGAAACTAATAAAAACAACAAAAAAACAAACCAATAGGTACAATGATTTCAACCCGAAATTTATTACCCATGGTATTGAGTTTCCTACCAAAATGATGGTACACAACAAGCAAAAATGTTGTATGTCAACCCTCAAGTTTGGAGAAACAGTATTTTTTTTAAATTTCGTCTTGAAATTTAAAACAAGATCACTACAAGTACAAAACTTGTTGAAAAACAAATAAATTATTTTACTTAATTATATTTAAAATTATGGCTGATAAAGTTCATGTAAATGTTGGTACCATTGGTCACGTAGATCATGGTAAAACAACTCTAACAGCAGCTATCACGGCTGTTTGTGCTACTAAAGGTCTTGCTAAAGTTCAAAACTATGCAGATATTGATAACGCGCCTGAAGAAAAAGCAAGATGAATTACTATTAATACTAGACACGTTGAATACGAAACTGAAACTAGACACTATGCTCATATTGATTGTCCAGGACATGCCGATTATGTTAAAAACATGATTGTTGGTGCTGCACAAATGGATTGAGCTATATTGGTTGTTGCTGGTACAGATGGTCCTATGCCTCAAACAAGAGAACACATCTTGTTGGCACACCAAGTTAATGTACCAAAAGTTGTTGTATTTTTAAATAAATGCGACATGGTTGATGATCCAGATATGTTAGATCTAGTTGAAGAAGAAATTAGAGATCTTTTGACTCAAAACAAATTTGATGGAGCAAATACTCCTATCATTAGAGGTTCTGCACTTAAAGCTACTGAAAACCCTTCAGATCCTACAGCGGCAAAACCAATAGAAGAACTATTAAATGCTTTAGATACTTATGTTCCTGTTCCAGTTAGAGAAATTGACAAAGATTTCTTGATGCCAGTAGAAGATGTTTTCTCTATCAAAGGTAGAGGTACAGTTGCTACAGGTAGAATTGAAAGAGGTACTATAAAAGTTAATGATGAAGTTGAGTTGTTATGATTATGAAAAGATCCAAAATTGACTGTTGTAACTGGAGTAGAGATGTTCCACAAATCTTTTGATAAAGCTGATGCAGGTATGAATGTTGGATTGCTATTAAGATGAGTAGATAAAGAGCAAATTGAAAGAGGTCAAGTTTTGTGTAAAAAATGAACTGTAAAAGCTCACAACAAATTTGAAGCTGAAGTTTATGTGTTGAAAAAAGAAGAAGGATGAAGACATACTCCATTTATGTCTGGTTATAGACCACAATTTTTCTTAAGAACTACTGACGTTACTGGTTCAATTGTTTTAAAAGCTGGTACAGAAATGATTATGCCAGGTGATAATGCAAAAATAGATGTAGAATTAATATATCCAGTAGCAATGGAAGAAGGATTGAGATTTGCTATTAGAGAAGGATGAAGAACTGTTGGTGCTTGAGTTATTACAAAAATCAATTAATTTTAAATTTAAATAAAGTTTGTTCTCATGGCTAAAAAAGAATTAAAACCAAAATTAAGAATCAAATTAAAAAGTTATGATGTTAAAATATTAGAGTCTTCTGTTTGAAAAGTTGTATGACTTTTAATAAAGTCTGGGGCAGAATTAAAATGACCTATTCCTTTGCCAAAAAAAAGGAAACTTTATACTGTTTTAAGATCAAATTTTAAGTTTAAAGATTCCAGAGAACAATTTGAGAGAATGACTTATTCTAGAATGGTTGATGTTACTGAAATGTGACCAAAAACTATGGAAAGTCTACAAAATCTATCTATACCTGTTGGTGTTTTAGTAGATATAAAAGTATTTTAATAAATAAATATTTTTTGAAAGACCTCTTTTCAAAAACACCTTCCTTTTAATTAATGAGTAAAAAATATAATTATGAATAAAGCATGATTAATTGTTACTAAAAAAGAAATGACAAGAGTTTGGGAAAATTGAAAAATGATTCCCGTAACTTTAGTAAAAGTATTGCCCCAAGAAGTTTTGAGATATAAAACTACTGAAAAGGACTGATATTCTGCTGCTGTCATTTGAGTAAACAAAAAAGATTTGCAAAAAGATAAATGACAAAAGGTTAAATATGCTATGACTATAGAATTTAAAAACATAGATGACAGCTTTTTGAATACTTACAAATCATGATCTATTATAGATATTAATTTATTGGAAGGTGTTGATGAGGTTACTTTAGTTGGAACTTCAAAAGGTAAAGGTTTTCAGTGAGTTATGAAAAGATTTCATACAAAATGATGACCTAAAACTCACTGATCAAAGTTTCATAGACAAGTTTGATCTTTATGAAACAGGAAACCAAGAAGAGTTAATAAATGACATCCTCATGCTGGAAGAATGTGAGGAGATAAAATTACTGTTAAATCTGTTAAAATAATAAATAAATTACAAGAAAATAATGAACAATTGTTGTTATTAAAGGGTTCTATACCAGGATCTTACAATTCATTTATACAAATATTAGCATAATTGCTAATCAAAAATTTATATATGTAGCTATACCAAAAAATGTGATATACTGTAGATATATATGACAATACATGAAAAATCATCTCTAATTTAAAATTAAATGATGAGATATTTTCTGAAGAAAAAATAAATCATAATTTAATACACGAATATTATTTGTTGCAAACAAGTAATGCTCGTAATCCTATTGCTCACACAAAAACAAGATGAGAAGTAGCTGGTTCTGGTAAAAAATTATACAGACAAAAAGGTACTTGAAATGCTAGAGTATGAGACAGAAGATCTCCTATTAGAGTTTGAGGTGGTGTAGCGTTTTGACCTAGAAACGAAAGAAATTACACAAAATCTATGAATAAAAAATCAAGAAATCTTGCTTTAAATTGAATTATTACTTTAAAAGCAAAAGATAAAAACATCATATGATTAAAAGATTTTGATATAAAAGAGCCTAAAACAAAAGAGGCTTTAGATGTTTTAGTTAAAATATGAATAAACAACGATAAAATTTTGTTTGTTTTAAATGAAAAAAACATCAACTTAATAAAGTCATTTAGAAACTTAAATAATGTAAAATACTTGTTGGCTGATTATTTAAATCCAAAAGATTTATTAGAATATAATAAAATATTATTTTTGGAATCAGCATTAAATAAAATAAATACAAAATAATTCTTAACTAAAAAATAACTTTTCATTTTTAAATTTATCACTTTTGATTCATCAATGACATATAGAGCAAAATTACAAAGGAGAGCGATAAAAAGCACAGAAACTAAAGCTTTAAAAAAATTTTCTCCTTATGAAATAATACTTTGACCAAACATCACTGAAAAAACATATAAATTACAAGAAGAAAGTAATAAGTATTTTTTCAAAGTTCATAAAGATGCAAATAAAAATGATGTTAAACAAGCTATAAAATATATTTACAACGTTACTCCAATCAAAGTAAATATTGTAAATGTAGCTTTTAAATGAAGAAGTCAAAGAAAATTAGTTAGAAAAGCTCATAAAAAAGCTATAATAACATTAAACAAAAAAGATAAAATAGAAATATGATTATAAAAAAACAAATCACATAATCAAAATATTTAACTTTAAACTTTTATACATAAAGTGATGGCTATTAAAACTTATAAACCATATACTCCTTCAAGAAGATTCATGATATGATATGATTTTAGTGATCTTACAACTAAAAAACCTGAAAAATCTCTAACAAAATTTTTGGGTAAAACTTGAGGTAGAAATAACAAATGAAGAATTACTTCTAGATGTAGATGAGGTGGACACAAAAGATTATATAGAATGGTTGATTTTAAAGGTTATGACAAATTAGATATACCTGCAAAAGTAGCAACAATAGAGTATGATCCTTATAGAACATGTAGAATAGCTCTACTAAATTATGTTGATGGAGAAAAAAGGTATGTTTTGGCACGAAAATGAATTTCTGTATGAGAAACAGTGATGAATTGAGAAAATTCAGAAATAAAAGCATGAAATAGAAAAAAATTAAAAGATATTCCAGAATGAATAAATATATTTAATTTAGAAGTTACTCCTGAATCAAAAGGAAAACTAATAAAATCAGCTTGAACATATGCAACTATTTCTTGAAAAGATGAGTTACAATGATTAGTTTTTATAAAACTACCTTCATGAGAAGTAAGAAAGTTCAATGCAAATTGTCGAGCAACAATATGAGAAGTTGGTAATGAGCAACACAAAAACATAGTAATAGGAAAAGCATGAAGAAAAAGACGATTGTGAAGAAAACCAAAAGTATTATGAATAAATATGAATCCTGTTGATCATCCACATGGTTGATGAGAAGCTCACTCAGATATATGACAAAAAAGATGACCAAAATCATTTGCTTGAAAATTAGTAACTCCTTGAATAAAAACTAGGAAGAGTAAAAAATGGTCAGATAAGTTTATAGTATCAAAAAGAAAGAAATAAATAAATTGTTAAATTAAAATTTAAAATTTAAACTAAACTAAGTAATGCCTAGATCACTAAAAAAATGATTTTATGTAAATGAAAAACTTCTGATAAAGGTAAAAAAAATGTCAGAAAGTGGAGATAAAAAAGTTTTAAAAGTTTGGGACAGAGCTTGTCATATAATACCTGACATGATATGATTTACCTTTGCTGTTCACAATTGAAAACAATTTGTAAGTGTATATATAACTGAAGATATGATATGACACAGATTGGGAGAGTTTGTTCCAACTAGAACATTTAGATGACATCCTTTTTAGGAAAATAAACAAATTTTAATATCTTAAAATTCCAGATTATGAGTAACGGAAATATGACAGCAACATTAAAATATGCTATAGTATCAGACAAAAAGATGCTATTAATATCAAAGCTTGTAAAATGAAAAAAAATACAAGAAGCTTTAGATATTTTAGAGTACACTCCAAAAAAAGCAGCCAAAATACTTGCAAAAGTAATAAAATCTGCTTCATCTAATGCTGTTGTAAACTGAAAAAAGAAATTGTCTGATTTGTTTGTAGATAGTATAGAAGTTGGTAAATGACCAAAAATAAAAAGAATAAGATTTACATCAAGATCTAGAATCAGTCATTATGAAAAGTCTAGATGTTATGTAAAAGTTGTTTTAAATACTAAGTAATTAATTTAATGTGACAAAAAGTAAATCCTATATGAATGAGAGTTGGAACAATGAAATCTCGACCATCTGAATGGTTTGCTAAAAGCAAACTTCAATGAGCAGATTTTTTTGTTGAAGATATTAAAATTAGAAACTTTATAGAAAAAAAATATGCTCAAAGTGGTATAGCAAAACTTATTATCAGAAAAACATCTAAAGAATGTGAGGTAATAATTTTCACAAGTAAAGTTTGAGTTTTAATGTGAAAACAATGAGAAAACATAAAAAATCTTGAAAATGAATTAAATAAAAAATTCAATAAAAAATTTGTTATTAATGTTAAAGAAGTTAAAGTACCAGAGTTTTCTGCAAAAATAATGGCTGAATTTATATCAAGTCAATTAGAAAACAGAATGCCTTACAGAAAAGTAGCTAAAAATGTGTTACAAAAAGTAATGCAAAAAGGAGCTAACGGTATAAAAATATCTATTTGATGAAGATTAAACTGAGCAGAAATAGCAAGAGCTGAAAAATTTATTGATGGTAGGGTTTCTTTACAGACATTTAGATCTGATATAGATTACCACGATATGCAGGCTATGACAAAATATTGAGTTCTAGGTGTAAAGGTTTGGATTGAAAAATGAACCTTATACAACAAAAAAAGATCTCCAAAAAAAACTATTAATTTATAATAATTGTCTTTATTTAACGAATTATATATTAAAATGTTACTAACTCCAAAAAGGCGAAAATATAGAAAACAAATGATTCCTTCTCTAAAAGGTAAGAGTACAAGATGAAATACTGTTGCTTTTTGAGAATTTTGATTAAAAGCTACTACGAGCTGATATATTTCAAATAGAGAAATAGAGTCAGCTAGAAAAGTAATCGTTAGACATACCAGAAAAGTATGAAGACGTTGGGTAAGAGTATTTCCTGATATACCATTTACAAAAAAAGGTTTAGAGATGCCCATGGGTAAAGGAAAATGAGATGTAGATATATACAAAGCAGCGATAAGAAAAGGTAAAATAGTAATGGAGGTAAGTGGAATAGATAGAGAGTTAGCAGAAAAAATTCTTATAAGTGCTTCAAAAAAAATGTGCATAAAAGCAAAAGTGGTTGCTAAATGAGAAATTCAATAAAGTTTGTTTATTTAATTTAAAATATATTAAAATGAAAGGTAAAGGATCTTACATGAAACAAATAAATGAAAAAACAATAAAAGAACTTTTGAATGAAAGAAAAAAATTAAACAAAGAATTGTATAATTTAAAAATGAAAAATGCTATTAGAGGATTAAAAGAAACTCATAAAATTTGAGATGTAAGAGTAAAAATAGCAAGAATAAATACTGTTTTAAAATCTAAAATAAGTACAAACTATGGCAATAATATGAAATAAACACATAAAAGAACTTATTGGAGAAGTTATTAGTGATAAAAATCACAAAACTCGCACAGTTTTAGTAAAAACTGTTAAATTACATCCTATCTACAAAAAAAGATTTGTTGTTTCTAAAAAGTATTATGTTAATGATGAAAACAATATTTCAAAAATATGAGACAGGGTTAAATTTAGAGAATGTAAACCATTAAGTAAAACAAAAAGATGGAATTTAGTGGAATTGATAAAATAATTTATTTTTATAGTTTAAAATTTATTATAAATGTTAAAGAACGAGTCTGTTGTCGTTGTTGCTGACAATACATGAGCTAAAAAAGCACAAATAATAAGAATTCTAAAAGGATCTACTGGTAAAACAGCAACTGTTTGAGATGTTGTTGTTGTTGCTGTAAAAAGTGCTGCTCCAAATGGTAGTGTAAAAAAATGACAAGTTACAAAAGCTATAGTTGTTAGAGTAAAAAAAGAAATACCTAGAAGAGATGGTACTTATATTAGATTTTGAGACAATGCAGTTATATTAATGACAAAAAACGAAAAATGAGAAATGAGTCCTATAGGAAAAAGAATATTTGGACCTGTGGCAAAAGAATTAAGAGATTTGTGACATAAAAATATAACAAATATGGCAGAAGAAGTGTTATAAAAATTTTTTAGTGTTTAATAATAATTGTTATGAAAAAATTAAGATCTTGAGATCCTGTAATAGTAATATCATGAAAATATAAATGAAAAATATCTACTATAGAAAAAGTTGATTGAGATTCTGTTATAGTTAAAGATATTAATGTTGTAAAAAAGGCTGTAAAATGACAAGGTTTTGTAAAAAAAACATTACCAATACATATATCAAATATTATGTATTATTTAGAAAAAGAAAAAAAACCTTGTAAAATAAAAATAGAAATATCTAGTGATTGAAAAAAAATTAGAAAAGCAAAAAAATTAGATATAAAAATAGGTTAATTAAAAATTTTACATATATTCAATTGTTATAAATGTCTATAGATTACAAAAAAAATCTTCAAAAAAGATTAAACTTAGAAAATATTAATTCTGTACCAAGCATAGAGTCTGTTGTAATTACAATGGGTATTGGTTCTATTGTTACTAGAAAAGGACACAAAGATTTTGAAGAATTTGAAAAAAACTTAATAAAAATAACATGACAAAAACCTCGCATGATAAAATCAAAAAAATCAATATCTAATTTTAAACTAAGAGAATGAATGCCAGTAATGCTTCAATGTACTCTAAGGAAAAAAAGAGCTTTAGATTTTTTAAGTAGATTTTATAAATTAGTATTACCTAGAATAAGAGATTTTGAATGATTAAATAAGAGAAGTTTTGACAATCAAGCAAACTTCACAATTTGATTAAAAAATTATAATATATTTCCTGAATTATGATTAGATGATGTGAGTGTACCTATGGGATTATGAATAACAATAGTAACAACAACAAACAATAAAGAAGAATCAAAAATATTGTTAGAAGAAATGTGATTTGTATTTAAATAAAATTTATATATTAAAATTAAATTTTAATGGCAAGAGCAGCTTTAAAATCAAAACAATGGAAGTTATACGAAAAAAAGTTCATCGAAAAAAAAGAGATGAAATGAGTAAAATATTATAACAGATGTAGACTATGTGGAAGATCTCACTGATTTTTTAGGGATTTTGGTATATGTAGAGTATGTCTAAGAAAATATGCTAGAGAATGAAAAATTATGTGATTGAGAAAAGCTAGTTGGTAATCAAAAGTTTATTATTTTAAAGTTTTTATTTTGTGAAAAAATTAAATTATGAGTTATGTAAATGCGCCTGTTCATGATCTATTAATTAGAATAAAAAATGCATACATGGCAAGAAAAACAAATATAGAAGATGTAACTTTTTCAAAGTTTAAGTATAATGTTCTTGATTTATTAAAAAGATATAATTTTATAAAAAGTTTTGAAATTGTAGAAAAAAACAACAAAAAAAGTCTAAAAATTTTGTTGAAAATGGTAGAAAATCCTATAAATGATATCCCTGAAATAAAATTCTTTTCAAAACCATCAAGACCATGGTATGTTAGCTACAAAAATATACATACTGTTGCATGAGGTAAAGGTATATGAATAATTTCAACTAATCAATGATTAATGGCGGCTCATGAAGCTAAACAAAAAAAATTAGGTTGAGAATTAATCGCAGAAATATATTAAAACAATATTTACAATTTATAAGTATTTTAAAATGTCAAAAATCTGAAAAAAACCTATCAATATACCAAGCGGAGTTGATATAGTAATTGAAAATAATCTTGTCACAGTAAAATGACCAAAATGAGAACTATCTGAAAAGATACTTGATTGTGTGGTTGTTAAAAAAGAAGAAAACAATATATTGTTGTCTATAGAAAATGATGATGATAAAAAGTTTCGATGATTATCCAGAACATTAATTGCAAATATGGTAGAATGAGTAACAAATTGATATGAAAAAAAATTATTGATAATAGGTGTATGATATTGAGCACAATTACAATGAAATAAATTAATTTTATCTTTATGATTATCTCATAAAGTGAATTATGAATTACCAAAAGAAATTGAAGCAAAAACCGAACAAGATCCAAAATGAAATACTATAATTACACTAAATTCAATAAACAAACAATTGATATGAGAAGTTGCTTCAAAATTAAGATGATTTAAAAAACCTGAACCTTATAAATGAAAAGGTATTAGATATATGGATGAATTCATTAAACTAAAACCTGGTAAATCAGCTGGTAAATAATAATTTTAATTTAAAATAATAATTTAACAATGTCTCACTTAGCAAACAAACTAAAAAACAATATAAGGAAGTATCTAAAAAGAAAAATAAGAGTAAATACAAAAATTAAATCTCATAAGCCAGATTATAGATTAATTTTAAACAAATCAAATTTATATATTTCTGCACAATTAATAGATAATGTTGGTAATGTTGTAGTTTCTATTAATGATAAGAAATCAAAATGAAAAACAAAAGTAGAAAGAGCTTTTTCTGCTTGAGAAGATATGTGAAAATTAATTCTATCAAAAAAAATAGAACATTTAGCGTTTGATAGAAATGGTTATTTATATCATGGTAGAATAAAAGCTTTTGCAGAATGAGTTAGAAGTGTTTGAATAAAATTATAAAATACGCCTTATAGGGTAAAATAAATTAAACATTTACTTATGTAATAATACTTAATGGTTGAAGGAAAAGATAAAACAAAAAAAGAGTTTGAAGAAATTCTTTTAGAAGTTAGAAAAGTAACTAGAGTGACTACTTGATGAAGAAGAATGTCATTTAGAGCTACAGTTTTAGTATGAGACAAAAAAGGTAAAATTTGATTATGATTATCTAAAGGCGTTGACGTGACATCTGCTGTAAAAAAAGCAGCAAATGAAGCATATAAAAATATGTTTAATGTGCCTATTACTAAAGAAAAAACTGTTCCTTATTCTATTACAAATAAATATAAAGCTTGTTGTGTAAAAATAATTCCTGCAGCTCAAGGTACTTGATTAAAGGCAGGTTCTTCTGTTAGATCAGTTTTAGAGTTGGCTGGTTATGAAAACATATTATCAAAAATAATATGATCGAATAATAAGCTTAACAATGCAATAGCAAGTATAAATGCATTAATTAAATATAAGCATGCAGAACACTTTACTGCATCAAAAAATAATAAAAAAACTGACGAAAAAGTAGATAATTCAAAAGATTCTGAAAACATAAAAGAAGTTGAAAAAATTGAAACAAAAAAAACTGAAAAAAAAACCACTACTAAAGTAGTTAAAAAAGCTCCTGCTAAAAAACCAGTTGCTAAAAAATCAACAAAATAATTTTTTTATATAAAACTTATAAGAGATGAGACTACATGAAATAAAAAGAAGTTCTTGATTAAAAGATAAAGCAAACAGAATTTGAAGATGAAATGCTAGTAAATGAAATTATTCTGGTAAAGGACATAAATGACAAAAAGCTAGATCTGGTTGATCAATCTCTCCTTTTTTTGAAGGATGACAAACATCAATAGTTCAAAAAATGCCAAAAATGAAATGATTTAAAAGACATTACAAATTAGTACAAAACTACTCTGTTGTAAATTTATGAGCTTTACAAAAAGATGAAAGAATAGTAAATAAAATTGAATTAAATAAATTTAAGTTAAAAGAATTGTGATATATAAAAAAAGAATCTGATTTAGTTAAAATTCTTTGAAACTGAGATTTTTCTAAAGAAATAGTTTTTGTAGGTATAGATAAAGTTTCAAAAAGTGCTATGGACAAAATAGAAAAATCAGGTTCAAAATTAAATTAATTTTATGAATAAAATGTAATAATTATGAACAAACTACAAAAAAAGTTAAAAAATATAATAGAAAACAAGTGATTAATGAAAAAAATATTTTTTACTTTATGAATTTTGGCTCTATATAGATTATTAGTTCATATACCTGTTCCTTTTGTAAATATTCATGAATTAATGTGACAAATATGAACAGTTAATTCTTGATGATTAGGTTACTTTGTCATGATGTTATGATGATCATTAGAAAATTTTTCGTTGATAGCTATTGGTCTAGCTCCTTTCATAAATGCATCAATTATAATGCAATTATTATGATCAGTTATACCACATCTAGAACAGTTGACAGAACAATGAGAATCTTGACAACAAAAAATACAACAATACACTAGATATCTTTCAGTACCTCTAGCATTCTTACAATGAATAGGTATGGTTTTTTTCATCAACTATTTATTAGGATGAAATGTAATAGATACTGGATTAAGTACATTGTTGTTAGCTGCTATTACAATGACTGTTTGAGCAGTATTATTGATGCGATTATGAGAATTAATTACTGAAAAATGAATATCAAATGGTGTTTCTATATTAATATTTTCATCAATAGTAGCTGGGATTACTCAAAGTGTATACTGAAATTTTGCTTGAACAAACAATGTTTTCGGAATGTTTATATTTATGATAGTTTTAATATTATGATTAATAATATTATCTATATTTATATTAAAGTCCGTAAAAGAAATACCTATAATTTACGCTAGAAAAGGTAAAGTTCAAGAAAGTTCTATACTACCATTACCTATGAATCCAGTTGGAATGATTCCTATCATATTTGCTATGGCTTTTGTATCTTTCCCTTATTTAGCTAGTAAAATGATAGAACAATTTCAACCTATGAATGAAAAGTTAGTAAGTTTTGCTAATCGAGTAGAGGCAAATCTTAACATATATTCACAACAACCTGGAACAATTGCTATCATATTCTATTTCATACTAATCATTGTATTTACATTCTTTTATACATTAATCACATTTAGTCCTGAAAGAATAGCAGATAATGTTCAAAAAAGATGATGATTTGTGCCTTGAATTAGACCATGAAAAGAAACATCTAAGTATATAAACAAAATATTGATGCATTTATGTTTATGGTGATGAGCATGATTAGCATTTATATGAATATATAGCTATATATTAAATTACATACCTTTCATACAAAATCTTGTACAATCATTATGATCATTACCTGTTGTTGTTACATGATCTTGAGTTATTATTATGGTGTGAGTTGTAACTGACATAATAAACAAAGTAGAAACTGACTTAATTATGCAAAAATATGAAAAATACGATACTAATACTGTAAACAAATCATTGAGAGACTTATAATATTATGATAAAAATTATATAAAAAAGAGGCCATCAAAATGTCTCTTTTTTTTATAAACCATTATTTCATAGCAAAAAA
>CAZSQL010000031.1:0-12722 GCA_964609035.1 uncultured Candidatus Peribacteria bacterium | reverse complement strand
TATCTCCTTTATCTAACTTCAATCATTTGTTGATAGCATCTGATTGTCATTTATCTTTTTCAGACTTCCATATAAAATCTATTTTTTTACAATCAATTTTTGCTTCTCAATTTTTGATTTTTAATTCTACATTTTCAATTATTTTAATTGTATCATCAGTAGATCCTCCATCCATAATAATATATTCTATCTCAAAATCTCATTTTTGAGAAATTATAGAATCTATTGTCCTTTGGATAAATTCTGCTTGGTTGTATGATGGTGTTACTATTGATATTTTCATTTGGTGTTTGATATATAAATTGTAAAATAGCATTATTATATCGAAGTGTGCTGACTTGCGTATTTGTGATCTCGCCGTACCCCGCACAAAGCTGCGTGGAGTGAATATAACTTGCGAGAAATCTAAAGTTAGATTCTTCTCAACAATATAACTCAGAATAAGATTGTTTTTAACTCTTTGCTCTAAATTCGCTACTATTATGTATCTTAGCTCATAGTCAGTCTCTAATTTCTATTCATAAATCTTTACATACTTGTACTTCTGGAATATTTCAGCTAAATCTATCACCTCATTTCCCAAATATAATTTTTGTATCTGGTCCATATTTTTGTCTTATCAAATTGGCTGTGTGTTTGATACTTTCACATACAGATCCATCTTGATCTACCGACAAAACTACCTTATCTACAGGCTTAATGGATGAAGTTACTCTCATTCTAAAATTTTCGTCTTGAAAAACTTCTTGTTTGCCTGTTTTGTCTTTAGCTTGTTTGTCACTATTTACTATTACTCGAAGTTCATCTCATAGTTCTTTGCAAAGTTCTAAACATTCGATGTGTCCTGGATGGATAGGATTGAAATATCAGGAAGTTATGACTATTGTTTTCATTAGTTTATATTTCTCGTGGATAAAGTATACTATATTTTGAGTTATTAGATTTTTCCATTGTCACTATATTGCCTTTTTTACCATATTTTTCTAAAAAATAATTTAATGCTGTGGAATTTTTCCCATTATAATTCAATTTTAACTCATAAGGGATTTCATCTAAAACAAAATCTATTTCTTTTTTATCTTGAGTTCTATAAAAATTTATTTTACTAGCTTTATATGAATTATTTATATAGTTAAAAAAACTATTTTCAAAACTATTTCAAACTAAATTAAAATTATTGTCACAAAAATTTCTAATTCAATTATCAATAAAAAATATTTTTGGCATTTTTGTCAATTCTCATCTTAAATTTCCAGAAAATGGAGTAATTAATTTTATGACAAATGTGTTTTCTAATAAAAAGATTCGCTCATTTAAAGTATTGATTGTAATTCAGATTGTATTTGAAATTTCAGATAAATTAACAAGATTTCAAGATTGATTTGCCAATAATTTAATTAATTTATTAAATTTTTCTATTTCTTTTATTTTTCCTATATCTTTAATATCTTTTTGTATATATGTATTATAAATTTGTTTTAAATATTCTTTTTTGATTTCTATCTCATTTGCCAGGACTATTTTTGGATATCATCAAAATGTCATGTATTCTTGATAAAAAAATTTTAATTCATTATTTATAATATCTAAATTTACTTTTTTACCTGTTAATTTTGCTAAATTTTCTTTGTTCTTAAAAATTAAAAACTCTTGAAAACTTAAAGGATAAATATCAAATTTAATCATTCTTCAAACCAAATAATCATTTAATTTTCATCTAATCTCCAAGGTAGAAGATCAAGAAATTATAAGTTTTATATTATTATAATTGTCATAAATATATTTCAAAAAATTTGTTGGATTGTTTAGATATTGAATTTCATCTATAAAAACAACTATTTTTTCATTTTCATCTCGAGAATGATATGATTTAAGGTATTCTATAAAAATATTAGGATTTTTATTTAATAAATCTAAATATTCTATATTTTCCAAATCAAAGAAATAAGATTTTTTTGTAATATAATCATTTTGCAATATTTTCATTATGCTAGTTTTTCATACCTGTCTGGCTCAATAAAAAAGCAAAATATCATTTGTTTCCAAAAATAATTCTATTTTTTTAAGTATCTCTCTTTTAAACATATTAAATATTTTTGTTAGTAAAGTGTGTTAAATATTAAATATTTTTGTTAGTATAGATTTGTTTTATTACAAATCAATATAATTTTGAATTTTTTGTTTTATTCTAATTCTATTTGTAAACCAAGTTCTTTAATGGATAAAATAGCTTCTGCATTACCTTTGGCATCATCTAGAGGATTGTGTGTATGTTTGGTTTTTCTATAAAGTTTTTTCCGTTCTTGATTTAATTTTGTATTCATTTTCATGCCACAGTATAAATCGCCAATTCTGCGTCAAGAAAATCAAAATGGATTTTCTTCTAAAAACATATGAAAATATCGATTTATCCATTGCCAATCAAAAGCTAGATTATCACTTATAAATATAGGTTTTCAGATAGAATTTTGTTCTATCCATTTTTTAAATCTTTCCATAACAATTTGGGGATCTTCAAAATTTTGATGTTGTTCTCTTGTAAATCAACTAACCGCCAAAGCTTCTGGTTTTAGATTATCTGAAATTGGTTTTGTTTGTCCATAAAAAGATTTTGATAGAGATGGTTCGACTATTATAGCCCCAAAACAAACCATAGAATATTTGTGAGGTATATCTCCATCTGCCTCTACATCAACTACTATATAGCTCATATTGTTTTTAATAAATAAATATTTTCAATTTATTTCTGATAAATGTATTTTTTATTAACTTATAGAAATAAATCTTGGTTTTGTTTCTATAAATAAACACTTTTTGTATATTTGGTGAAATAAAATGATCGTTTTTTACTAAATTTCATCATTTTAGGTTTAGTTTTAAACCCATCTAAGTGAAATTAGATTTCTCGCAAGATATATCACTCGAAATGACAGAGGTATATTTCTCACATTTAGAATACTGCAGTGCTGCGGTACAGGCACTTCGGAATGACATCGGATTTGTCATTTCGAGTATTAAGTATTGCGAGAGATCTAAAGTCAGATTATTTGCTTCACTCAGAATGACATGGACAGATATAATGTATATAATATTTTATTTCTTTTTTACAAGTTTTTTAACAGACTCCGGGATTAATAAAAAATCCCGGGGTCTGTTAAATATAAAAAAAATGTTGAATTGTGATTGCACATCCATAAAAGTTTTTTGTTGAGAAATTTGTGTATTTCTTATTTTATTACTTTAAATAAATTTTTATGAAAAATTTAACTCAAAAAATCTTTTTGGGGATTATGTTGATTGTGTTGGTAATATTTTGAGCAGAAATTTATTCTGAGTTTATGTCAAACCATACTTACTACAATAGTATGTTTGCATCTTGGAGTAACTGGAAAATCATTATATCTGCGATTATATCAGGATGAATACCTATTTTGTATCTAATTATTAGCAAACAATTTTCTCTAAAAAAATTTATAATTTATTTAGTTTCATGACTATTGGTTTTTAGCTTACTACACATGTGAATCAAAGATGGCTTTGTATGATCTGGATTTGTAGTATTTATTATAAATAATCTTATATTATTTGTATTGTGAGCTTATTTTGTAGTATGAACATTAGCACTTTGATCATGGTTATCCAAGATGATAATTAAGTTTAAAGAAAATAGGATACAAGAGTTATTTTTGAAATTTGGATTTGGGCTTGGAGCGATATTGATATTGACTCAAATACTTATGTGATTTGGATTATTCCATCCAGTTGTAGTTCGAATAGTATTTCTAGGATTGGGATGATTGATTTGGTATATGAGAAAAGAATTAAGAAATTATTCAAATATAATATCTAATTTGTTATCATGATTTAATATAAAAAGTTTGAATAAAAATCGATGGCAATGGATTATGATTATTTTGGTTGTGTTTTCTATTATATATTATTTTTATTGATTCCAATTGTCTTTTATCCCCTACTCTACTGCTTGGGATGCAAATCACGAATATTTGTATGTACCAAAAGTGATAGCAGAAAATTTTGGAATTATTTGGGGTAATGTTGGAACAGCTGGAGCAATACCATTTTTACGACATTCATTTATAGCATTTTGGTTTAGTATATGAAAAGTTTTTGGTGGATCTTGGTTGTCTCCAGATACAATTGCTGTAAGCATGAACTTCTTGTCTGCGCCATTAGTATTGTTTTTTGGTCTAGCTTTGATCAATGAATCTATCCAATATTTTTGAGAGAAATTAAAATTATCTGAAATAACTAAATCAATATCTTTTGGTACAGGATGGATGACTTTATTGCTTTGGTTGACTAGTGGTATGTGAGCATTCTTAGTATTTGTAGACAACAAAACTGATCTATGAGTGATGGCTTTGACTATACTAGCGATACTTTCTGGATTTATATTTATTCGTTATATAGCAGAACATAAGACCAAAAAACTAATTGATATTGAATCTTTAAAATATTTAGCTATGTCCGGATTTTTCTTTGCATTGGCTAGTATGGCAAAACCTACTGCATTTATTGATATCGTAGTATTTGCTGTATTACTGTTTGCTTTGTGGATAAACTCATTTGCTGGTCTTGGTCTGTGAGTGATGGCTCTTGGTATGATGTGAATTGTCCAACCTGCAAATGCTGCTGATTTTATGTGACCTGTACTGGGAAAATGGATAGTGATTATATGATTGATAATTGCTATAATATGAATAGCTCAAATATTTATCAAAAACACTAAACAAGAATTATTGAACAAAAAAAGACTGTTTTCTTATATAGTTATATGGTGAGTAGCTTTGACAGCGAGTTTATTGGTATTTAAATGACCATGGATGGCTTATAGACAGATTATAAATGATGACTTTGGCGTTTCAAATTTTGCAAAAGGATTGTTTCTTTCAATTGATAATTGAAAATTGATAATTGATAATGAGGATGATCTAAAAAATAAAATACTTTACGCGACGACTGATGTAAAGGTTTTGGAAAGACAGAACGAAATAGATAAAAATCAATTGATAATTGATAGTTGAAAATTGATAATTGATAGTGAACAGTGTTTGAATACAAGTTTTACAGAAGAAGAATTGGAAGAAGGTAAAAAAGAAGCAGTAGTTGGAAATGAAGATGTAGGTAGATATGTATGATATGGATGGAAAACTTTTACTGACAAAAGATTTTTGTCTTATAATTTATTGAGATTATTTTATCCAAAAAATAATACTTGTTATGGAGTAAACTCCTCTGCTAAGTTGTTGTGTAAAAACAAAGATTATATAAATGCTGGCGATATACAAAAACTAGAAGAAATAGAAGCATTATGAAAACTAAAAGTTTGATCAGAAGCTGAAGAATTATTACAGAAAACATTATCAGAATACAAAGAAAATCCAAATACACTTAGGACAAATATTGTTAATTTAAAACAATATTATGAAGATCACAGTATTTATACAGAAAAATGAACAATATATGTACCATATAGATACATAGTTCCATTAAATATTACATTCAATTGGTCATTGCAAAATTTGAGTAGTTACTATACTGATATCGGATTTATATGGATGTTTGTGTTTATATTTACTATATTTGGACTTATATACTCTATAGTAAGAAAAGATCAAAAATTATTTTCACTAAGTTTTGCAACAGTTGCTGGATGGGCTGTTTGGCGAGTAATTGGTGGGGCAATTCTTTGGTATGGAATATGATTGATGATGTGGACTATATTAGTACTTAGTATGTTTATACAAGATCTAATAAACAAAAAAGATGATGAAAGTCACAAATTACTTGTAATACTGACTCTTGGTTTATTATGACTTTGGATGATAGTTCAGATGTTCTTTAATTTAATTAGAATATCTAGTCAATGAGCAAGTTGACCATTCTTGTGGTTCAAACAAAGTGTTGGTAAAGTAAGTGAAGTAACAAATGATTTGAGAATAGAAGAAAAAGTAAAAGTATGATACTCTCAAAAAGATGTATTTGATTTACAATTCCCTCATTACAACGCATTTATCGAATATACAAAAAATAGAGACAATAATGATGGTGTTTTGATAGCTGGTACTTATTTACAATATTTCTTACACAATCAGAGAAATATAAAGTTTGATGGTATGTTATCTTGGTTCTGGGAACAATGATCAGATGAAAATGCTTGTAAAGCATATCACAGACTTAGATCAGAAAATTTAAAATATTTAGTAATAGATCCAAACATAGCTACAGTAGTGATGTGAGAAGGTAATGAATCATTGTTTCATAGATTCTTTGCCAAGATAGATCCTGTAAATGGAAAAGTGGTAGAGAAAGGTTCTATGGTAATGTTAGCTCAGTTGATAGATGAATGATATGCAAAATTATTTTATTCAAACAACTTATGAGCAAAATATTGATTTGGACTTAGTGATGAGGAATTGACTGCTATAGCATGACAAAAATCAAAAGACGAAATGAGATACTTTAGAGCACAATTAGCAGCAGCAAGATTTATGACAAATTCAAATGAATTGGTAAATACTATAGCACAGATATTAAACTCTAGAATATCAAATGGTAAAGCAATCTCAGATATTGCTGATGTATTTGGAAAAACAATAGATGAGGCAAAAATAGTAAATACAATAAATGTATTCTTATCAAATCCTCAAAATGTATCTACTATGGTTGCTACATTGACTCAAGATGAAAGATTTGTATTGATACAATACATAAATCTATATTCTGTCTTAAAACAAAACAATATGCAACAATATCAAGAAATGCTAAACAACATAATGATGACTAGTTTGGCTGGTGGTAGTCAATTGATAATATTTGAATTGAGATAGATTGGGTAGTTAAAAGTTTTAAAGTTATCAAGTTTTAAAGTTAGAAACCTTATACTTGATAACTTTTTTACTTTTAACTAGAATAGACTACTCTGCTGTGGCATATGAAATTTATTTTTTAGTTCTGTGATTACTTTTTCCATAGAACCAAAATTTTGTTCTTTGACTAAAATTTCATTATATTTATTGAAATCTATATCAAATTTATATTCCTCTAAATCAATAAAATTTACTTCTGGGACATCTTGCAGAGAAATTAATTCTTTTGCTTTAAATGCTTCATCTTTTCATTCTATCAATTTATCTTTGATACTTCAAGCAATATCTTGTATGTTATCGTAAATGTTTTCTATACTTTGATATTTCTGAATCAATGTACTTGCTCATTTGGGTCATATTCATGGAACTCATTTAATATTGTCAGCACTATCTCATATCAAAGCTAAATAATCCAAAATATACTCTGGCTGAAATAAATACTCCTGCACAAAATCTTTTGTCTTGTATTGGACTCATTTACTAGGATCTGTAAAAATTACGTTTTCATTTAGCAATTGTTTTAGATCTTTGTCTGCAGAAAAAATATTACACAAAATATTTTTGTCTTGCTTATATTTTTTTGCCATTGATGCTATTATATCATCAGCCTCATATCATGGGATAACTAAACTATGAATATTTAGTTTTTGTGCAACTTCTTGTACTATAGGAATTTGTGCTTTGAAATCATCTGGAGCTTTTACTCTATTAGCTTTGTATTCTGGATATATTTCGTGTCTATGTGTTTTTGTGGGAGCATCTCGCGCCACTACAAAATAATCAGGTTTTTCATGAAATAATTTCAAAAGCATACGAAAAAATCAATAAACCACGTTTATATTGTGTCAATCACGATCAGGCATTTCTGGAAAGGCATAATAAGCCCTATAAAGATATCACGATCAATCAATTAGGTAAAGTTTTTTCATAAAAAAAACTAGTTAAAAGTTAAAGGTAAAAAGTTATCAAGTTCCTTTCAACTTTTAACTTGATAAACTTTTAACTAATCTAGGCTTACATTTTCTTGAATTAAAATCAACATTAGTTAATAATAGTTAGAAAGTTTTCAAGTTAATAAAGTTTTATACTTTTAACTTGATAACTTGATAACTTTATACTTTATGTTTTTTTATGAAAAAAATAATCAAAACACCACAAGAAATGTTTGAATTATGACAAAAATTAGCAAAAGATCATAAAATAATTTTGTTATATTGAGATTTGTGAGCTGGTAAAACTTTATTGACCAAATGATTTGCAAATTGATTGGGCATAAATGAAAATATTGTCCAAAGTCCTACTTATGCCTATTTAAACTCTTATGATAATAAATTATTACATATAGATATGTATAGATTAGAAAATCAAAATGATGTACTAGAAAAATGAATCAATGAACAAATTTCAAATCATGATTATATTGCCATAGAGCGACCAAAGTTCGTGGAAATATTGGATATACATAAATATACTACAATAAATATCTCAAAAGATGGAGAAAAAAGAATTGTAGAAATAAATTAAGAATGTTACAATGTTGAAAAGGCTACAAGGGTTTCAATCGGTTACAAAGGTTGCAACAGGGTTCAAAGGAACTAGACCTTGTAACCCTTGAAATATTGTAGCCTTTGGAACTTTGCAGCCTGTTTAATTTACAGTTAAATTATATTTTATTAGATTGTTTCTAAATTTAGACATATAATAGTTTGATAGATTTTGTTCACATTGATTATCATCATCTTGCACCAATTTTAATATAACAAGGAAATCATTAAAATCAGCTGTAATTTTATCTATAGATTCTCTACTCAATCATGCCTGTTCTACTCTTTCAAACAGAACTATAGAAAAAGCACTTACCAACTTTCTAACATAAGATTTTTCAAGCTCTGGCATTTTCACTGCAGCAAAATAAGATCAAACTGGTATATCCATATTTGTTAAATTAGATATTCAATTTTTACATAACTTAAATTTTTCTATTTCTACCAATAAAGTTTCTGCAAAAGATCATGTGTTTGTATTTCCTGTATTTAAATCACCAGTATTAAATCAAATACCAACTAGCATACTTGAACTATTGATATTATTGTAACTATAAACAACATTGTCTCAAGAAACTTTAAAATATCATCAAATATATCATATATTATCAGCTATATCATTTATAGCAATTGAATAATTATAATACTGTCATGAATTTACTCCAGAAAACATATATGTATGTGAAGTAAGGTATTGAGTATTGTAGTTGTATCAAGTATTATTACCAGATAAAGCATAAACAAAATTTAGTTTAGATAACTCATTTGTATTTAGCTGCAGCTTAATATGATCTCATGTTTTTGTAAACAATAGATCTGTAACGGCAGGTGCTGTCTTATCAAATATAATATTTGAATATCATTCGTAATATCATGTATTTCCTGCTAAGTCTTCAAAAGTAATATTGTATATAATATTTCACGCAGTATTTTGATTTGATAAATATAAGATATATTTATAATTATTTCCATTTTTACTATCTAGCACTGCATCCACTCACAATATATTTACTGAAACTCAAGATAAGACTTCACTTGAGGAAAATAAAACCTCTATTTTTTTATTTAATCAAACATATCCACCTGTAGATCAAGTAACATTTAAAGTAACTCAAGATAAATTTGGAATTTCATTATCTATTGTAAAATGACTTCACTCATACAAAACATCCATATCAGATGAATACAAAACTATTTTGTGTCATGTAAAATATTTCGTATTTATTCCAGAATAATCTCATGTATGAAGAATTACTTCATTACCTGATGAGTTTAATCATGTAATATTATAAAATCATGAATATAACAAAAAGCTATCAAAAACAATTGAATTTTCACCAATATCACTATTTCATATAGTTACATACTGTGTGTTAGCATCTCGAAGCTTTATAATAAATTGTGTATCTGCACAATCATCATTTTCATGTTCCCAAACAATATCAATATTTCATTTAAGTATGTCTCAAGATAGTGGTTTCAAAACACTGATATCACCTAAATCACAAATATTTTCTAAAACACTATTCTCATTTTCTAATTCATCAACCACATCATCTTCTAATTCATCAACAATCTCATCTTCTCATTCCAAATCTTCAGTAATTTCTGTCTCTGGATTTATAGGATCTTGGATATCATCAGCATAAGAATAATGCATTCATACATTATTTACAAAAATAGCTGCCAATATCAAAGATACTGCTTTATACAACAATGCTGCAGAAATCAATCCAAAAACATATTTTTTGTGATGATTTTTTAAATGAGAAGCAACACTTCTTGATTGTCTTTTTACGTGATGAACTACTCTTTTCATTTTGATTTATGTAATATACTAAAATTTTATATTACAATTATAATCAGAAAGAGTTTTTTTGTCAAATTTTAGACCACTTTTTTAATGGATTTATTTGATCCATTCTTAAATGAAAATCTTTATGTAATTTTCAATAAGAATCTATCAAATTTTATTTCATAAAATTTATCCATACTTCTATCCAAAAAGTAAAAAAACGTCTTTTTGGAGAAGTATGTACAAATTTTCAATGACTTTTTTTACAGTTTACAATTTTCAGCCAATAGCTATTAGTCAATAGCTAATGGCTAGCAAATACACCACTAACCAATTACTAATTACCAATTACAAATAAACCAATTATTAATACACTACTTCCTAATTTAACAATCGTGCTATTTTTGGTGAGTTGGCAAAAGATTTTATATTTAGAACAAATTTTTCTATTTGACTATTTGGTTGAGAATTATCTTTATTGTCTCATGAGTTAGAAGATAATTTGAAAGCATCCACTATCACTTGAGCTACTTCTCATCTAGAAACATATTCTCTATCAGCTTTTAACACATCGTATTCTAAATTTATATCCGATATATTAGAAACTATATAATAAGCTTCATGTTTTGTCATCCTTTTTTCTAAATTTATATAATTTTGCGCTCTAACTACTTCAAACAAATAATCTATAAGTCACTCTTCTTTGGCATAAAGTACATATGGAGCATAAGTTGAATTGTAGTCTAAATCTACAATATCGAAATCAATATTTGATACTCATAATTCTTTATTATTTGTTTTTAAATAAGACTTAACAAACATTACAATAAAATCTCAACGAGATATATTATTGTCTGGATAAAATCTAGAATTTTGTTTGTTTGTTATATCTAAATTTGCCAAAGTCTGTATTGCATCAAAATTTGTATGATAATATATATCTTGATATGCCACATTTTTGGTTTTGTCTACATCAAGCATAAGCGTTTTAAACACAACTCTAGAAAGATCTCATCTTTTTATTGTAATTGCAGATTGATCGATATCCAAATAATATAAATTTATTAATTCGGGATATTGTCTTTTGAAATTTTGAAGCATTTTATTTAGATCATTGTAAGAGACAAATCTCTCAAAATCTTCTAAATTTTCTATTCAATTTAAAAGTCAAATTTCATAAGCAGTATTGTAATACTTGGGCATTAATTTATTGAAATAGCTTTTGTCTGAAAGTCAAACATTTCAATCTAATTTATATCAAACCTTATAACGATATGAATTTACCAAAATTTTAGACAATTCATTTAAACGTACAAAATTATCTGGATTAAATTTTTCCTGATTTGAAGAAATTATTTTCTCTTTAGCTAAATAATTTATATAATATCTATCCTTATTGTTTATAACATCAGAAAAATAATCTTGCGAAACAATATCTTGTTTTATGTTATTTGATGTATTCAATGATAAGTCTACTTTTTTAGAATTTTTTGATATACCAGCTTTTACAAAATCAACTAATCTAAAAAGATTATTTCACAATGATTCTTTTAGTTTATTTGGTCTTTCTTTTTGTGATGTTTGAAAAATCTGTTTTGTAGAAGATACTTCTGTTGCGAAAACTTGGTTTCCTACAACTGTATAAACTCCTACTGTGCTCAATATTGCCAAACTCAATAAAGAACACACCCTTTTTACTATTTTGTTTTTATTTACTACCATTTGTTTTTGTTATGATTTAAATGGTTGTTGGGATTATATATCTTTTTTTTGATTTGTCAATACATTTTTTAAAAACAATATTAACTATTAACTATAGACCAATGACCAATGACTAATGATTAAGGACTAAAGACTAAGGACTAAGGGCTAAGGACTGTAGACTAATATTTTAGCTTTATTTTCTAATGAATTTCACTAAAAGTTTATTGTTTATTTAAATAAAACATAAAAAAAATATGAAGTACCAAGTAAAAAAAATCAAATGATTAAAGTGCGTTTTTATACCTATGAAAGATATAAATTATACCACAGTAAAAATATTGGCAAAAGCAGGTAGTATCTACGAAACCAGAGAAAATAATGGTATAAGTCATTTTTTGGAACATTTATTTTTTAAATGATGAAAAAAATACAAAACTCCACAAGAAGTAGCTGAAGCAGTAGATAGTTTTGGTTGAGAGTTTAACGCCTTTACATGAGATGATTATGCTGGATATTATGTAAAATCTGCTCCAGAATTTGTAGAAAAATCTATAGACGTTTTGTGAGATATGATATTACATGCTCAATTTCCACAAGAAGAAATGGAAAGAGAAAAATGAGTAGTGATACAAGAAGTAATGATGTATGAAGACAACCCACCAGCACTTGTCATAGACAAATGGAAACAGTTTTTTTATGGAAACAATAGTTATGGACGAAGTACCCTTTGACCAGTAGAAAATATCAAGAACTTTACTAGAGAAGATCTGATAAAACATAAGGATGGAT
>CAZSQL010000030.1:0-13007 GCA_964609035.1 uncultured Candidatus Peribacteria bacterium | reverse complement strand
TAAACCAAAACCTTAATTATTTTTTCATCTAAATATTTTTTTAGCAGATCTAGTCATTCAAGTCAAGGATATTTTTCTAATAATCGTTCTGCTCATTCTCTCACTTTTTCTATAAATTTTAAATCAGTCAAAACTTCTAAAGGTATATCTGTCTGCCCTGATTGCATAGTTCATAAAATTTCTCATGCACCACGACTTTGCAAATCTAATTCTGCTAATTTAAATCAGTCATTTGTATCTTCCATAGCTTTTAATCTCTTGTAAGTATCTCATGACTTCTTTTTTGTCTCCAAGAAACAATATGACTGCAAATCACTTCTTCATATTCTTCATCTCAGCTGATGTAGTTGTGAAAGTCAGAATCTTTCAGCATTTTTTATAACCATAACTGTAGCTTGTGGCACATCAACTCCAACCTCTATAACTGTTGTAGAAACCAAAATATCATATTTGTCTCACTGAAAATCTTTCATTACTTGATCTTTCTCAATTGATTTCATTTTACCATGCAAAAGTCATATTCTATTTTTTATTTCGGGAAATAATAATTTAACATTTTCATATTCCACCGTAGCTGCTTTTAAATTTTCCATCTTTTCTGATTCTTCTATCAAAGGTGTTACTATAAATACTTTTTGTTTTTGCATAATTCTTGTAAGTACCCATTGTTTTAATTTAATATATTCACTTTCTGAAACTATCTTTGTATAAATTTCTTTTCTTCACTTTGGCATCTCATCAATAACGCTAACATCAAACTCACCAAAAAATGCTAATGCCATAGATCTTGGTATTGGAGTAGCTGACATTTGTAAAATATGAGGATTTCAAAACTTATGAAAAACAGCCCTTTGTTTGACTCCAAACTTATGTTGTTCATCAATAATAGCAAACTTAAGATCTTGAAATTTTACATCATCTTGCAAAACAGCATGAGTTCAAACTAATATGTGTATTTTTCATTGATCTAAATCTGATTTTATTTTATTTTTTTGTTCTTTGGTCAAAGATCATTTTAAAAGTTCTATACGCAATCATAATGGCAACAACAATTTTGCCAATGTTTTGTGATGCTGATTTGCTAAAACTTCCAAAGGAGCAAGAAAAACAGATTGACTTCAAAATTTCTTGTGAATATAATAAGCAACAATTGCAGCAACGACTGTTTTACCACTACCAACATCTCACTGAAGCAACCTCATCATCGGCTTAGTTTCATGTATATTTTCAATTATAATTTTTATTACTTTTTTTTGAGCATTAGTTAATTTAAATTCCAATCTATCAACGATAATTTTTATCAAAGCCCGGTCTATTTGACTTTCTTTCAATAAAATATTTGAACTTCTATATTCATTTCTATTTATGATAGAATATAACTGGATTCTTAATAATTTATCAAAAAATACCCTATATCTTGAGTGTCTAACACTGTCTATATCTTCCGGGTAATGTAAGTTTTTTATTGTTTTTCTTATATCTACCAAATTAAACTCTTTTAAAAAACTTTGTGGCAAATACTCAGTAAAAATATTATCTATTTCTGGCAAAACATTTCGTATTTTTTGTGCAAACCAAGATGGTTTTATTCAATTAAGTTCAGAATATATTGGATAAATACCTCCAGATAAAGATCTATTTTCTTGAAAGTTAGAATCATCAATATGCTCTGTCTGTTTAACTTCTGGATTTGTAAAAATAAATTTACCAAATTTAAAAGTTGGTTTACCAACAATTATATACCAATTATTTAAATTAATCTTTGATGCTAAAAATCAAGAATTATATATTGATATTTGTCACTTATTTCAATTTTCATCATTAAACTTTATATCATATATTTTTTTTCATCATCTTTGAAAAAATTTTTTATCGGTTATAAATCATTTTACAGAACAAACAGTTTTATCCAAAGCACTTATTTGATCTAAAGTAAGTAAACTTTGTCTATTTTCATAATCCCTTGGAAAATACTGAAAAATATCCTTCAATCAAATTATTCAATTTTTTTGAAGAATTTTAACATACCTATCATTTGTATTAAGGATTTTTTTCAAGTTCATCATATATATATTATTAATTCTTAATTATTAATTTAATAATGTTTTCTATTTGAAATTCCAATCAATTTTTATATAAAATACAAGAATAAATCAAAAATTTTTTTATTTTATCAAAAATTTGCAAAATGTTTAAAAAAACAAAGAATGTGCGGATATCAATAGTTGTTTTCATTATATTAATAACAATATTCCAAACTTACCAATCTACAAATATCATAAATTGAGAAAATATAGATAAAATAAAACAAAAAGAAGATATTTCTTTAAATATTTTTTTAGAAAAATATAATAAAAAAGATTTTTCTAAAATTGATCTAATAAATGATAATAAATTAATTTGATATGTATTTTTGTGAACTTGAGAATCAAAATCATTTATGACAATACAAAAAACATATCAAGAAAACATCTATAATGTATTTGAAACTAAAAAACCAGAAAACACATCACTGATTGAATTGGGTATCAATTTTAACTGATGAACTGAGATAAACATAAAAACAGAAAAAGAAAATTTTTTCTCATCAATAATAAAAGATATATTGCCATTATTGATATTTTTCTGACTATTTTTGGTTCTATTAAAATTTTCATTACCAAAATGATGATGATTACCTTTCAACACTAAAGCTTGAAAAGAAAATATAAAGACAAAAGAGAATACAAAATTTTCAGATGTGGCATGAATGGAAGAAGTCAAAGAAGAATTGTCTGAAATAGTTGATTATTTAAAAAACTCTGCTAAATATCATAAAGTTTGAGCTAGACATCCTAAATGAGTTTTATTATACTGACAACCATGATCTGGTAAAACACTATTAGCAAGAGCTGTAGCTGGAGAAGCATCAGTACCCTTTTTCTCAGTCTCATGATCAGAATTTATGGAAATGTTAGTTTGAATGTGAGCAGCAAAAGTTAGATGATTATTCCAAAAAGCAAAAACCGCAGGCAAAGCTATAATATTTATAGATGAAATAGATGCTATAGGTAGAAAGAGAGGATTGTGACACACATGATGACATCAAGAACAAGAACAAACATTAAATCAAATACTAACAGAAATGGATGGATTCGATAATAAAACAAACATAATAGTAATAGCTGCAACAAATAGACCTGATATCTTAGACCCAGCATTATTGAGAGCTGGTAGATTTGATAGAAAAATTCTTGTATCAGCACCTACATACGAAGAAAGAAAAGAAATATTTGAATATTATTTAAAAGATAAAAAAATAGACAAAAATTTAAATTTAGATTCTTTAATAAAAAGAACTAGCTGACTTGTTTGAGCTGATATAGAAAACATTGTAAATGAAGCTGCTCTAAAATTAGCAAAAGAAAACAAAAACATTATTACAGAAAATGAATTTGAATATGCTTTAGAAAAAGTACTAATGTGACCCGAAAAAAAAATAAAAAGCATGAAAGAAAAAGAAAAACAAATCATAGCATACCACGAATTATGACATGCCGTTACATCTCATATGCTAAAAGATGCTGATAATGTAGAAAAGATAACCATAGTTCGTAGATGACATGCATTATGAGCTACCCGAAAAACACCAGAAGAAGATAAATATCTTTATTCCAAAAATAAAATTATTGAGGAAACGATATCACTTTTGGGATGAAGGGCAGCCGAAGATGTTTTCTTTTGAAAAGAAGAAATAACTACATGAGCTTCAAATGATTTTGAAAGAGCAACAAAAATGATAACTGATATGATCATGAAATATTGAATGGATGAAGAACTGTGACCTATTTTTTATTTTGATAGATCAAAAGAAGAATACTTGCCATACAAAACATATAGTGAAAAAACAGCCGAAAAAATAGACGAGAAAATAAAATATTATATCAGCGAATGCTACACAAAATCTAAAAATATAATAATAAAAAATAAAAAAATAATAGAAAATATGTCAAAAATATTATTAGAAAAAGAGTACTTAACCAAAGAGGAATTTATTGAATTAATGAAAAAAGAATCAAAGTAATATTTTTATTTAAAAAAACATTATGACAAAAACAAATCAAAATGAGACAACAAATTTTATTTATGTTTTAGATCGATATACAAACAAAAACATAAAAGTTTTAAATGTAGATGAAAAATCATTACAAGAATTAAAAGCATGAGACAAGGTAGTTTATTGAATGGAAGATAACAATCAAAAACCATCAATATGAATATATCTTTGACACTATATCGACACTGATAGAATATGAAATTTTACTAAAATTCTAAAGTGAGAAGAAAAAGATTTTTTTGAAGAACAAAGTAAGTTTGCACTAAAAATATTTCCATTATTCAAAAAAAAGTTTAAAGAAGAGTTTAAAAATTCAATACCAGTTACAGCTAGATTTCATATATACTTAGATCAATTATATTTTTATTTCTACTCAGAAGAAAGATATATTTTTACAGACTTTGTAAAAAAACTAAGAGAAAAAATTGGTAAAAATATTTTTTTGTTTCAAGTTGGAGCTAGAGATATGGTAAAAATAGACCCTAGGACAGACATATTGCCTTGTGGTGCAGACTGAATAATACCAATGCATTGTAAAACAACATTACCATTGCCTAGCATAGAGATGGAAAATCTAATATTACAACACTTAGAATGAAGAGATATAGAAAGACTGAAATGAAGGTGTTGAAAACTAAAATGTTCATTGATATATGAACTTGAAATATATAAAGAAGAAAGTAAAAAATATCCACCAAAATGAAGTGAAGTAAAATATACAAAATCAAATATAGATTGATTTGTTACTTCATACAATATAATGACTTGAGATGTTACTATAAGAACAAAAGACTGAGAAGTTTTTAGGGTACCAACATGAGAATTAAAAATAACAAAACTGCCTGATCCTAAAATAAAAACAGAAGAAGAAAAAGAGTTAGAAAAAATAAAAAATCAAATAGAATGATAAACCTTTTAACTTATTACTTTTAACTTTTTACGACCATGTTTATGACTAAATTAGGAACTACACTTTGGATATTATTTACTATAATTTTAATTACCTTTCCACTATGACTAGTGGCAATTTTGCTTACTAAAAAATGAAATAAATTATTAAAATTAGTAAAACAAAAAATAAATAATATAAAAACTCTAGATAAAATGAGAAATGAATTATTACAACAAAGAGCAAAAGAAGTAAAAGAAGAAAACAATATAAATGATGAAATTATAATAAGCAGTATTTTTGAGAACAAACAAGCAGACACAAAAGAAGAAACAAAAGATCATGAAGAAAAAGAAAACATAAACAACACTAGCAAAACAATTCAAGAAAAACAAAAAAAAATATTGGAAAAGATATCTTATGAAGCAAATGCATACAAAAAAGAATGAAAATTAGAAGAATATGAAAAAAAATTAATAGAATGATTAGCCATAGAGCCAGAAAATTTAGAATTAAATAAACAATTGGCTGATTTGTATTTTACAATATGAAACCACAAAAAAGCATTATCTTTGTTAAAGAAAATTATTGAAGAAGATCCTGAAGATCATAATGCTATACGACAAATATGAGAAATATATCTAATAACTTGAGATTATGAAACGGCAGAGTTACTAATAGAAAAAGCTATAAACACAAAACCAAATAATCCAAAATATTATATTAGTATGGTTGAAATATTGTATAATACCGAAAGAAAAAAAGATGCAATAGCTGTAATGGAAAAAATAGTAAAACTTAGACCAACAAATTCAAATTATGCATTAACATTGGCAGAATTATATGAAGAAATACAAGACAATGATAGTGCTAAAAAATATTATTTCAAAGTATTAGAACAAGAACCAAACAACGAAAAGGCTAAAAAAAAGATACAAGAATTATCAAATAACACAATAGAATAAAATAAAATAAAATAAAAAATATAGTTTTGGTTGGTAAAAATAAATCAAAATTACATATGTGATAAAAACAAAGAATAATTTTTATTGAAAAAAGAATAATAAATTATGACAGCAGAATATTATAAACTATTAAAAGAATATCTTGGTTTTAAAAGCATCTCAACAAACAATAATTTTAGTGTAGATATAAAAAACTGCGCTAATCGATTAAAAGATATATTTTTACAAAATAATTTTAATGTTGAGACTATTAACAAAGATTGAAATCCAATAATCATAGCATCTTATATCTTAAATGACAACCTAGAAACCTGATTGATATATGGTCACTATGATGTACAAGATGCAAATCAAAAAGATTGATGGAGTGAAGATCCATTTAATTTATACATTAGAAAAAATAAAATTATATGAAGATGAGTAGTTGACAATAAATGACAAACATTAATACACATAATAAGTATATTGAAATTAATAAAAGAAAATAAACTATGATATAATATAATATTTATATTGGAATGAGAAGAAGAAATTTGATCTTTATGAATAATAAAATTTATTGAAGATAACAAAGAAAAATTAAAATCAGACTTTATAATTATATCAGACTGAAATATAATAAAAGATAATCCTGTAATAGAATCATGATTTAGATGAGGATTTAATGCAAAATTAGAAATACATACAGCAAATACAGACCTGCACACATGAATTTATGGTGGAGTAGTACCAAATCCTATAGAGGAAATAAATAAATTATTTTCAAAATTATATGATACAAATAATCAAATCACTATACCATATTTTTATTATGAAGTAGAAGATATAAATTCAAACAATAAAACACTAAATAGTAAGATACCTTTTAATCCAGATGATCTAAAAGAAAATTTTGGAATCGTTCATACAAAATTAAAAGATATAGACTATTATTCAAAAACTTGACGAAAACCATGTATCGAGTTAACATGAATAAATTCATGACATACTGATTTCTTTAAAAATTCAATACCAAATAAAGCAGTAGCCAACATAAATTTTAGATTAGTAAGTAATCAAAAGTGTGAATCCATTATGAGTTTATTTAAAGAACGAGTTAAAAACAATTTACCAAAATATGTGGAATATAAATTAACATTTGATTCTTGTTGTAAACCAACCACATTGAGTGTACAAAATTATTTTACAAATAAAGCAGAAGAAATATTAACAAAAGTATACAAAAACAAAGTACATTTTATAAAATCATGATGATCACTTCCCATAATAAACACATTTCAAGAGCATATTAGCAACAAAATATTATCTATTCCATTGGCAAATGAAGACTCAAATATGCATTGAGTAAATGAAAATTTTAAAACAGATTTAATAGAAAAATGATTGGAATTTAGTTATAGTTTTTTCCAAAAATAAGTTTTAAATTTAAAAAAAATATTATGAGTAAAAAAGTATCTCTTGTTTATATGGTAGCATGAATGTCATCTCGCTTTGGTTGAAAAATAAAACAATTTGCTAAAGTATGACCAAATGACTCAACATTGATAGAATATTCAATTTCACAAGCACTAAAATCAAATTTCTCTGAAATAATATTTATAGTAGGCAAAATGACAGAATTACCATTTAAAGAAAAGTTTGGGGAAAATTATAAATGAGTACCTGTAAAATATGCATTACAAAGTTTTGATGAAGACAAAAGAGATAGACCACGATGAACAGTAGATGCTGTATGTAGTGCAATAGATTTAATAGATAATCCATTTGTAGTGTGTAATTGAGATGACATATATGGAGAAACTTCTTTCAATATTCTATATGACCATTTACAAAAATCAGAAGAAATGTCTACATTATGATATATCTTATGAAATGTAATACCTGATAAATGAACAACAAACAGATGAATATTTAAAATAAGTTCAGATAATTATGTAGAAAATATAAATGAAATGATATGAATATCAAAAGATACATTATCTGAATTCTGATTGAAAGAAAGTGATCTTTGTAGTATGAATATATTTTGATTAACAAAAGAAACATTAGAAAACTTAAATAAAACATTAAAAGAATTCAAAATAACAAATAAAGATGATAGAAAAATAGAATGTTATTTACCAGTAGAATTATCAAACATAATAAAAAAATGAAAAAATAAAATGAAAATATATTCCACTCCAGACAAACGACTTGGAGTCACAAACCCTGAAGATGAAAATATAGTAAAAAAACAAATTGAAGAAATAGAAAATAATAAATAATATTGTTGAAAAAATGTTGATTTAATGTTGAGAAAATACCAGTTTAAAACTATATTTTCCCTTGATTATTCAATATTTTTTTTTATAAAAAAACTATCAAATTAAAAACCAAAAATTCTTTATTAAGAAATTTATTCTCGACCGCCAATCCCGAAATTTCGGGATGAATTAGAGATCACTGCCTACCGTATAAGGCGCAGGCAGGACTGTCTACCGACAGATAGATTTCTAAAGCAGTTCTGTATAATTTGTAATAGTGTTATTTATAACTTGAAAACTTTTTAACTTTCTAACTTTCAACTAATTATGGTTAATGTGAACGATATAAAACTACCACCAAACAACCTTGAAGCAGAAAAGGGTGTTTTATGCTGAGCTTTGATGGATAGTGAAACAATATGGATTTATGAATGAGATAGGTTAGAACCAGAAGATTTCTATCAAAAAGAACATCAATTTATATATAATGCCATAAAACAAATACGATCAGATCGTAAAACAATAGATGTAGTAACAGTTTGAGATCAATTAACAAAAGATTGAAACTTAGATTTAATAGGCTGAATAGATTATCTTTATGAGTTATCTACATTTTTATTATCAACTTCTGGATGTTGAGATTATTCTAAAATAGTAAAAGACAAATCAACACTAAGAAAAATATTAAAAACATCACAAAACATAATTTGAGATGTATACAAACAAGAAGATACTATAAAAATAATGGATTCTATTGAAAAAAGTATTTTTGATCTAACACAAAATCAAACTTGAAACAACATAATGCAAATAAAAGATATTTTGAATAATAGAGTAGAGGAGTATATGGCAATAGTAGATAATCCTGAAAAAGTTAATGATTCTAAAGTATTTTCTGGATATAAATGATTGGATAATATGTTGTCTTGATTTAAACCTGGAGAATTGATTATCCTTGCGGCAAGACCAAGTATGTGAAAAACATCTTTTGCACTAAATATTGTTTCAAATATTGCAATAAAACAAAATAAATCAGTAGCTGTTTTTTCTCTAGAAATGTGAGCAGAATCTATAGTAGATAGAATTATAGCAGAAACAGCTCAAATACCTATGAGTAAAATAACTAAATGAGATCTAAGCAATGAAGATTTTGCAAAAATGGGAGATGCAATACAAATCTTATGAGATAAAAACATATATATAGATGATAAGTCTGCAGCTAGTGTCCCATTATTAAAATCAAAATTAAGAAGACTAAAAATAGAAAAATGACAATTAGATTTAGTAATTATAGACTACCTTCAACTAATGCACGGTACTTCTTTTTTATGAAATAGAGTACAAGAAATCAGTGAAATATCTAGATGATTAAAAGAGTTAGCAAGAGAATTGGAAGTGCCAATAATAGCTCTTTCTCAATTATCTCGTGCCGTAGAACAAAGAATAGACAAAAAACCACAACTTAGTGATCTTAGAGAATCTGGAGCCATAGAACAAGATGCAGATAGTGTAATAATGCTGCATAGAGAAGATTATTATGATAAAGATACAGACAAGAAATGATCTACAGATGTGTGTGTAAGAAAAAATAGAAATGGAGAAGTTTGAGAAGTAGAATTATATTTCAAAGCAAATATTATGAAATTTATGGAAGTTTGAGAAAAAACAGACTGAACATACTAAAATTTAGCCAAAAGTTACAAGTTATAAAGTTGAAAGTATAAGGTTTTATAAACACAACAACTTTAAAACCTTACAACTTTATAACTTATATTATATCACAATTTCAATAAAATGTGCTAACAAAAGATTAGATGATTTTTCGTTTTTTTTATTGTTTTATATATGTATATAGATATTTTTTAGTCGTAAACAAAAAATAAAATAAAAAAAAGTTAATAAAAATTTTTAAATCTAAATTGTATTCAATTAGATTTAATCGCATAAACAAAGTAGCTTACCCAAGTGAAAATTATGCAAAAATTCCCTAGAGACGGTTTTTTTGGTTTCCATTATTGATTAACCAAAAAATATAGTGTTTATAAAATAGGTTTGATACAAAAATTAAGCTTATATTATAAACTCTATATATTTAAAGAGTTGGTCCGTCTCTAGGTTGTACAACCTATAAGACGGACCAATTGTTTCAATTGGTCTTTTTTTTATAAAAAATTTTTAGAAAAAAAATATACCAAAAATTAATTTTTAGAAAATATATTATCTACAATATCTTCAAGCTCTTTTGTGTGTTTATCAAAGTTTTTGTCATTTAACCAAGAATAAAAGTGCTTATTACAAAAACTTATTGTTTCCTCAAGTCACTTTCTTTTTAATCCCAAATAAGTTTCCAAGTCTCATCTTTTCAAAATAAAAATTCCGTGATTATAAAAATATTGAATTCTATTTTTAATATATTCATATCTGTCAGGAAAAAACTTTTTTATAGTCTCTATAATCCTAGTATAAAACTTCTCCTTTTTTATATGATCTGAATCTAAATATTGTTTAGTTAAATTTATATATTCTTCCATTTCTTGATAGTTTACTATATTGTTTTCTATTGTATTATCCCAATCTCATATAAAATAACTATTTATTCAAAACTTTCTCAAAAACTTACTCCACTTTGTATAACTTCATTTTCAATTTATATTCAATATTTCAAAATCATCAATTTTTCATTTATATTCAGGTTTTTTAGATAAATGATTTAGGAAAGACTTCCAAAAATATTCATCAGTATCTCACTCAACCATTATAATTTTATTTATAAAAAATATTTTTGAGACATGCTCAAATTTTAAAATATGTATCAAAGTTGCTTCCTTATCACGTACAGAGTCTCAAGGATAATTTATATTTGTTTGACCATCTACAAAACTAAATTTATATACATTATTTATACTTTGTTCATCTATTAAAACAGGGGAGTGAGTAGCACAAATAAACTGTATATTCAATTTTGTTCATATTTCTTTCAATACTTCTACCACATTCTTAAGTAAATATGGATGTAAGTGTAATTCTGGTTCGTCAATTATAAATAAACCATTTGATAAATCATAACCAAACAAAGATATTAGTATCATAACTATAGACTTCTCACCAGAACTAAGTTTATCAAAGTAAAATATATTTCAATATTTATTAACAAAAACAAGATCCATAAATCAAGTTTCTGATATTTTTATATCTAATTTTAATTTTAATAATTTATTTATAAAATAAGAAATTTCATGAAAATAATGAGAGGATTTTATGGCTTCTGCTTGTGTCGAAACATCTTCTAATGAATAATTTTTTCATTCACCTTTTAGTTTATCTTTTGCTAATTTTATCAACTTTATAATAAATAAATCATATCAAACAGTAACAGATGCGAACTTATGAGCTTTATGCAATTCAATATCGTCACTTCTAGCAGATATCGAGTCAATCCTAAATGGCTTATACTCTCATAAATTATCATGTAAAATATTTCTTTCAGACTCCAATAATGCAAATGTATTTTTTAAAGGATATAGCTTTCTCTGATCCTTTGCTTTCTCAAAATCATTGTAAATATTCATACATATCTGTATCAACTCCATATTTTGTATATAAAACAATACAAATTTCATTCTATTTGATAAATTGTTATAATTAGCAATCCTTATTGAACCATTTTTTGTATTAACTAAAAATTCTAAATAAATTTCATGATCAAAAATAACATCATAAACATCATATTTTTCAAATTTGATATTTAATTTAGAATATTTACTTATAATATTATTTAACAAATCACTGTATTTACACATAAATCATATATTCTCAAAATCATTTTGATTCAATCTCAATGTCATTCCAACTTTTGAAGGCTTATCCAAAGATAAATAATGTTTAGATAATTCTTTAACAGAATTTTCTTCTATTCTAATAACTTGATCAAACTTATTATCTTGATTATTTTCCAAGATAGATTTATCATAATGATATTTATATACAAGTCATGATCTAAAAACTTGATTTATAATATACAAAAAATTGGTCTTACCAGAACCATTTGGCCCAATAAGTATATTGAAATTACATTTCTCCCTAGCATCAAAAACTAATCCTTTTTTTCAGTTAAATCAGTTGATATAAGGGAAAGTAAATAAATTTGATATTTTAATTTTACTAATTTTCATTCAAAATTATACATATATATAAAATTAGTAACTAAATTATAAACAATTATTTTTTTTTATCAAATTTTTATCATCAAAGTAGAGGAGTGCCTATTTACAAAAATATTAAAATCTACTAAAACAAACACTCCTCTATTTCAAATAACCTTAAAAAAATTGTGCAAGGTAAAATAATTTTATTATTTATAAATATAATTACTTAATTAAAAAATAAAAATATTTGAATAAATATTTTTCATACAAAACAAAATAATTATAAAATCAATAATAATAGTTTAAAAGAGCATTCTAAGACAAAAATCGATTTCAAATTCGTTCATTTTTTGATCCAAGTAATATATAGTAGCACCCCTTATCAAAAAAACATCAAATTTGAAACACAACAAAACACTAGTTCTAAAGCTCATTATCAAAAAAAGAGCAGTTTAGAAGCAAAAAATAGTAAAATATAAAAAAAATCTAAAATATGATCTAAAAAATTAAATACAAAAATATATTAAAAGTATAATAAAATTAAAAAAAATAGATCAAATAAGATAAAACTCAATATTTGTTATAATATATTCTACTTTGCACAAGATATATTTTTCAAATTAAAATAAACACAATTTAAAGCCATTTCTTTATTTAAGTTTTTAAATG
>CAZSQL010000029.1:0-13363 GCA_964609035.1 uncultured Candidatus Peribacteria bacterium | reverse complement strand
ATCCTCAAATAGTTGTAGAAACTGCTATAGAAAATGCTTCTCCTTTGATGATGATCAAGTCAAAAAGATTGGGAGGATCTGTTTATCAAGTGCCAGTTGAAGTAAAACAAAACAAAAGATTGTTTTATGCTATGAGATGGATACTGGATTCTGTTAGATCAAAAAAAGGTAAACCTATGTACAAAAAATTAGCAGAAGAAATATTGGCAGCGTATTCAAATCAAGGTACTGCTGTTAAGAAAAAAGAAGAAACACACAAAATGGCTGAAGCAAATAAAGCATTTGCTTATATGGCGAAATATGTTAATTAATTCAGAATTTAGAGTTTATAATTGTGTGTAATTTAATCTTAATATTATAAGCTTTTAACTTTAAACTTTAAACCTATTGTAACATGTGAGATACGAACGGAAGAAAAATAAAACGTTTCTTAGTTGGACTTAATTGGAAAAAAAGAAAGTCTGGCCAAAAATATAAAAAAGCTATTGAACGATATATTTTGGTATTGAAGAAAGAATCTGTTCAGTGAGAAACTAAATGGATAAAAGATACAAAACAAAAAGCTTTAGCTAGATTGAAAAAATATTGAATAAATATGAGTCAAGTAAAAGAAGCTTTGGATAGAAAATGATTAAAAGATTTATCTTCTAAAATAGCTGCATAATGTGAAGATTGAAAACTATGGGTAAAAAAAAGTTAAATAAAGCTCTAAATAGAGTTGAAAAAGTAGTAATCATGGATACTAGAAAAATGTTGGAACAACAAAAGAAATGGAAAGCTAAAGTTGTTAATAGCAGAAAATAGTTTTGTAATATAAAAAACTTTTTATTAGTTGATAAAAATTAGATAATGAACTATGATAGATTGAAAAATATTTATAACAAACACTCTGGTCCTATCTTGCCTATCAAGACAGGTATGGTTTTGGAAATACATGAGAATGTTTGAGAGTGAGACACAAAAAGAATTTGGAAATTTAAATGATTAGTTATAAAAGTAAAAAAGCCAAACCATCCTGATGGGACATTTGTGATTAGATGAGAGGCTGCTAGGATGACTATCGAAAAAATTTATCCATTATCTTTTCCTAATTTTGATAAGATTTTGTTATTAGATGACTATAAAATTAGAAGATCTAAATTATATTACATAAGAGATAAAGTTGGTAAAGATGCTAGATTTAAAAGTATTATAGAAAATACAAAAAGATGAACAAACTTGTTGGACCTAGTAAAGGTTGAAGAAGTTGTTGGAAATAAAGTAGAAACAGTTTCTGAAGAAATTGTAGAAAAAAAAGAGGAAATTGTAGAAAATCCGGAAATAGCAGTAGAAGATAATCAAGAAATTGTAGAAAATGTAGCTGAAGTGGAAAAAAATGAAGCTTGAGAAGAAAATAAAGAATAGTTTTTAGTTTTTTGAAAGACTTTAATCATGAAATTAAAGGTAGAATCTCGCAACATAAAATGAAAAAATGTAAAAAAACTTAGAAGAGAAGGTAAGGTGCCTGCAGTAGTTTATTCTAAACATTTAGAAAAACCTATTTCTGTAATTTGTGATAGAAATGAGTTTGTTAAATTGTATAGAAAGGCTGGTCATAGTACACCTATTACTTTGTCTGGAGAAGGTATAGATGAATTGGTTTTGATACATGACTATCAATTAGATCCAGTTATGGACACAGTTATTCATATTGATTTTTTGTGAATCAAAAAATGAGTAAAAGTTTCTGCTGAAGTAGCTATAGTTATGGTTTGAGATGAATTATCTCCTATGGTTAAGTCTGGAGATGCTAGCATACAATTAGTTAAAGATTATTTGGCTATAAATGCATTACCAAAGGATCTTGTAAAAGAAATAACTGTAGATGTATCTACTATCACTGATCCAAGTACAGTTATATTTGTTAAAGACTTAAATCTCCCTGAGGGTGTTACATCTGAAGATGATTTAGATTTACCTGTGATTACTGTTGTTGATCTGAAAAAATCTGCTGCTGAAGAAGAAGCTAAAGAAGCAGCTGCAGAACAAACTCCAGCTACTGATGCAAGCGCAGCAGCATCAGCTTAAAAATAAAATTAATCTATTATTTTAAATAATTCAATTAATAATAAAATGCCAAGAGTATGTGATTTTACTGGAAAGTGAACAAAATCTTGAAATACTAGATCTCATTCTATGAGAGCTTCAAAGAGGACTTTTAAACCTAATTTGATATATAAATGGGTTAGTTTTGAAGATGGAAGAAAAATCAGAGTTAGAATTAATGCTAAATTATATAAAAAAATGCGTTGATTTATATAGGAATATTCTTATAGTATATCTTACATTTATCAGTTGTATAGACTACTGTATCAGTCGTTTGATTGAGAAATCTTGCTATAACAGGGGGAGTAGTTATAAAACTCAGATGTGAAAAAATATATAGGTTGCTAACTTTAAAGGTTGAGCAAAGCATAGGCTAGTAGCTCAGTCAATTGATTGAGCAATCCCGCTATAACAGCGGGAGTGGTCCTGGGTTCAGCAATGGAAAAAAATATATAGGCTAGTAGCTCAGTCAATTGATTGAGCAATCCCGCTATAACAGCGGGAGTGGTCCTGGGTTCAGCAATGGAAAAAAATATATAGGCTAGTAGCTCAGTCGGTAGAGCAACGCCCTTTTAAGGCGGTGGTCGAGGGTTCGAATCCCTCCTGGCCTAAATCAAATACCATGATTGGTATTTTTATTTTTGAAGAAATAATGGATGCATATTTTGTATATATACTCAAGTGAAAGAAATATTATGTTTGATATACTTCAGATATAGAAAAAAGATTGTTTGAGCATAAAAAAGGTACAACTAAAACAACCAAAGAATTATGAGAATGGAGTTTAGCTAAAGTAATAGAATGTGAATCTAAAACGGATGCAATAAAATTGGAAAGAAAAATCAAAAGATGAGGACATATAGAAAGATGGATAGATTAATGTCGATAGAGTGATTTTGCAATAACGTCTAGAATATTAATATGTTTCCTTCAAATTCTGCGGGATTCAATTAAATCCCATGAGTGGTATTTTTATTGAAAAATTAAACTCATAAATTTATTTCTGTTCACTCTCCGATGAATTGAATATCATCTCATTTAATCATAAGAGCTTGTCCGTCTTTTAAAATTTTAACTTTATATTTATTTTTTCTGATTTTATTTTTTAGTACAGTATCATATTCTGGCTTGTAGTGAACAAAAATCAAAAAATCTATAAAACCAAGTCAAGATAAGTCTTTTAATCAATACTTGTTTCGTACTTTGTTTGTTTTCCAAGTTGCCATTTCTATGTTTGGACAACATATATAAGCTCATGCACTAGATCAAACATATATTTTTCATTGTTCAACAAGATCATTTAATGTTTTTTGAAATCATTTAATATTTATTGCATTCATAAGATAAAAAGTATTTCATCATTCAATATATATTATATCTTTTGATTGTAGTAATTCTTTTAACTCTAATGCTTCATATTCTTCTATATCAATTTCTTGATAATCAATGTTTTGTTTTTCAAAGGCTTTTTTTCTATCTTGAACATATGATTGATCATCTGTTCATTTTTTTGCAGTAGTAATATATGCAAATTTATATTCACCTATAGGTTTTTCTAAATATTTCTGTAAATATTCTGTCACAAATTTTCAACTTGATGTCAAAAACATTTTTTTCATCTTTTTTTGGGAATATTTCTTTAAAATGGAAAGTCATCTTCATTGTAAACTTCATTTGAAACAGTATCAATATTATTTTTTTTGATAAAAATATTTCACTTTTCAAATTTTTTGAGTTCTTCACATACTTTGTAAAAAGTACAATTGCTACATTTTTGTAAGTCTGTGGTTCTAGAAAAGTTTTCGCTCGGTAGTGGTTGATTCTTTTCTATATCTTTTTCTATCAAAAATTCCTTTTGTATCTTAGTATCAGAAATAATTTTTTGTTCTATCTCTTGTAGATCTTGTTTTTTTATCTGTCATCCAAAATGTTCCAGTGTTTTTAGATAAATTTCAAATCCTTTAGCATTAAAAGTATCGATATTTTCTATTCATATTTTTTGCAAAATTTTGTATGCATAGACTTTTAGTTGATCTGAAATATGTTCTGATGATTTGTTTGGAGTTTTCCCACTTTTTCGATCATATATCAAATACTCCTTATTTGCTGTTATTATCCCAAAATCTGGTTGTGCATATACGTCTATTCACATCAATTCTGGTATGTTTTCTATTTGTATTTTCATAGATTCAAAATCTTTTTCTTTGGGCTCGATAAAAAATATATTACTTTTGTCAGCAAAAAGTTCCTTAATCTCATTGTTAAAATTACTTTCTAGAAACTGGTCAAAACTTTCTAGTAATTTAATTTTTCAAGTATTGTAAATTTCATCTATATTGTTTCAGTAGTAGTGTTCTGTTAGTCCAAATTTAATATTATAATCATAATTTAAATATTCTCTATCTTTTGAAAGTTTATATTCTTGGTCCATTTGTCCAATTAAATTCTGTTTGACTTCATTTATTTTTTCTAAACTATCATTTCAATCTTTTACCAAATTTAAGTAATCTGACATAAGATCGTGGATTTTTTCTCCAAACCACATGTAAATACTCTTTAAGTTTTTTGCTAACATTGCTTGATTCCATATTCACTTATCTACTTCTTTGAGATAGTTTGAATAAGTCGAAAAGTAGTATTTTTTGGTACAGTAGTGTAGTATAGTAGCTTTGGAGATTGACCAAGATAGAGGCATGGGGTTAGTATAAAGTTAAAAGTTAGAAAGTTTTCAAGTTATCAAGTAGGGGCGATTATTAATCGCCCTTACGACAAAGAATGTTTTTTTGTAGAGAACGCTTCTACCTTTATCGGCAGGTAGGTCTTCCTGCAGGTATCTAAAGCAACTTATTTGCAACAATAACATTCACTTATCGTAGTCAGTCTTAGAACTAAATGGTTAGATTTCTCGCAAGATAGCTTCACTCGAAATGACATTTTATCTTATTTAACGTATCCGGATTTGAAGCTTTCTCGATCCATGGTTTTCTTTCATTCTGGTTTCAAAGATATTTCTAAGACACACCTATTCAGCTCATTTCAAACAAACAATGGTTTGTCTTTTTCTGATTCAAATAATTTTTGATCTAATTTGAGGTGTTCTATAATTACTCTTTTTCAGTTTATTAAATCCCCCTGATTTCATTCTCATACATTTGGATGAAATCTTTCCCCCTTTGCAAAGGGGGACAAGTTAAAGAAAATTTTTGGTCGCATGTAGTATCCTCTGTATTTATTATAAATTTCTTGAATACTATCTTTATACGGATTTATTTCTCCATCTTCTTTTTCTATTTTCTGACAATAAGTAGCTTTTTCATCGTTTTGTTTTACTTCACCAAGCAATCTTTTACCATAATTTAACAGTGTTTTGTTTAAAAATTTTGGTCATTTTTGCATAATTTTATCTATCAGATCTTTTACTGTCCAGTCAAATTTGATATCAAATTTGAGCATATCTATCATATTTCCAGTATCCATATTTGCATCCATTTTCATTATAGTAATCCCAGTTTGTTTTTCTTGGTTTAAAAATACTGATTGCAATGGACTAGCTCCACGATATTTTGGAAGTAATGATCCGTGAACATTGATTGGAGCTATTTTTGCTATGTCTAATATATATTGAGGTATGATTTTTCAATATGCTATGACAACTAGATAGTCAGGTTGTTTTGCTTCTAATCGAAGTTTGAAATTATTTGCTTCTTTGGCATATTTTTTACTGTCTAGACGAAGTGATTCTGGGGTTTGGATGAATTGTTCTTCTATTGATATTGTGCTTAAATCTTTAATTAAAATAACATATTTCGATCATGTATTTTTTTCTTTTAATTCTCATATTTGTTTGAAACCTCTTTTAAAATATTTTTTTAATAATTCTTTTTTTGGTGCAGTATAAATTGCTAGATAATTTATGTTTTTAAACTTTAATTCTTGATATAAATTTAACAATAGCTTATTAAAATATCACTTATTTCTATATTTTTTATCTATCATAATGTCATCTAATCGAAATACTTTATTTAAAGTAACTTTTTTATCAGATTGTATTATTTTATTAAATTCTTGCATATTGAATGCTTCTTGGAAATATTCTATCATGTCATCTGAATTAAATCCTTGATAATATCAAGCAAAATGACTATTTACTAATAATACTTTTCATATAAAAGATTTGTCGTGAGACCATTTTTCTATTTTAGAATAGCAGTAATCAAAAGTATAATTTTTTCCAAATGTTTTGTTGTTAAAACAATTGTCATATAGTGTAGATATTTGTTTTTTGTAGCTATTGTTGTATGGAATTATATCAATACTTTCTTTGTTTTTATCAAAAAGTTTTTCAGTTTCAGTTTTTATTATATTTGGTTTTACTTCCATTCATCTTCCACTAGGAGCATCTGGCATAGTCACTACTCATACGATGTCAAATTTTTTGTCTTTGTGTAGTTCATGCAAAAATGGTACCGCTATCGGTGCTCATGAAAAAAACACTACTTTGTAGTATTCTGGATCATATATTTTTTCTTTGGATGGAGAACAAGAAAAAACTCTTTCTGTCATTTTGGGTAATCATGATATAAATCAATATCTTCTGATAGTGTTAATGCTATATTGGCTGCAATGTGGATGGTGAGCACATACTTTTCATTTTAATCGTAATGATGGAAGTCATTTATCTGGGGAAAGTGTATATTGATAAATTTTTATCAAAATTATTGTAATTTCTGCCAATATTTTGTCTAATGTGTTTAATATTATCATAATGTTTTTTTTGTTAAATTATGGATTTTATAATTAAATAATTGATTTTTGCAATATTGTTTAAACGGTAAAAAGGGACAACGACTAAACGGTTAAACGTTACAACGGTTAAATGCTTCACCACTTCATCGTTTTACCGTTTCACCGTTTGAGCGTTTATTGTTTTTTTCCAATACAGTTTGAATTTGATCAATAAAAAGATATTATGATTTAGTAGTTTTATTAGAAGATTAATTTATGCTAAAAAACGTATATTTCTTTACATGAGAGGAAAAGTATTTATTGGATCAGGAGTTAAACAGATGGACTTCTAATTTTTCTCAAAAATTTTGAAAAAATTCTGTTTCAGTTTATCACAATGAGAACTGGAATGATTGAGAAGTAAAGCAGTCTATTTTTGGTGGCGGACTATTTTCTGATAAAAAACTTACTGTAATTGATTGAATACCTTTATGAACTGATAGATTTGGTAGTTTTAGAGTGTCTCAAGTAGAAGAATTTATAGAAGATTTTATCAAGAGAAAGGGAAAAATACTACCAGATAATTTAATTATATTTGTTAGTTCAAAACCAGATAAAAGATCTAGAATGTATAAGTTTTTAAAAGAAAACGCTAATTTAAAAACTTTTGATTTGTTAAAAGATTATGAAATAAAGTCTTATATAAAAAAAGAATTGTGAGCGTTGAGTATTGATGATGATGTTTTGTCTGCGCTTATTCAAAAAATTTGATGAGAACTATATCGTGTAAATGCAGAAATACGAAAATTAAAAATGTATTGTGAGTATAATTCTTTGTCTAAAATAACTTTTGAAGTTGTAAATGATGTGGTTTTTGGATTACTGGATGCTCAAGTTTTTGATTTTTTGAAACTTATATTTGTGGACAAAAAAAAGGCTATAAACTATTTACAAAAAATGCAAGATCAGGGTCTAAATTGGAATGCTATTTCAGGCATGCTTTATTGGTGACTAAAGCTTTATATTGTTGTTTATCAATTTGCTAAAAAAGGAATAAAAGACATAAAGACAATGTCTTTAAAATCATGAATTAACTCTTATTCTCTTTCACAAAATATAAAAGATGTGGATGTTATATTAAAAAATTGAATTGAGATAGAAAATATGTATAAAAAACTTATAGAACTTGATGTGGATATAAAAAGTGGTAAAAGATTGGAACAGTCATTTTTGTTGGAGACCAAAAAGTTGATAAATTCGTTTAAAATCTAATAAATCATGAAAAAATTAATTGTCTTTAATATAATATTTGTGTTTTTTTTCTTGGGATATTCTTTTGCAAATATGAAAGATAATTTTTTCTGTACTATTGCTCCTGGAAGTATAACAGTTACATTGGAAAGGCAAAATAATTATAAATGTTCTCAATATATAAAAGTTTTGTCTCAAGCTATAAATAAAGAATATAAAGATGTGCTGGAAATACAAAATATTATAAAACAATGATATGATGTAGAATTTTGGACCAATATTAGAGAAAACAAGAGAGAAAGGATAAAAAAAATATTGTTGGTGAAGGAGCAAATTGAGACCGCTGTATTGAGTTTTGATGATAATCTTTTTTGGAAGATAAAAGAGTATTTGATATTTTCTGCATCACCTTATCAGTTAAAGTACAAAAAACTTCTAAAACCTTTAAATTATATTGAAAATGAAAGAAATCTTTCATGGTCTGTAAGAAATATGATTTCATTGATGCAAGAACAGATACAAATAATAAATAATATTATAATGGCACAAGATTATGACACTTTGATGAAAAATTTTAATAGATATGTTTATTTAAAAAAACAAATTGAATGAAACTAGGGATAATTACATCATGAAATGAGGTTTTGACTTTGTTTAAGTTTTTGAATAAATTTGACAATGAATATATAATATATTATGATCAAATTAACTGGCCATACGGTGATAATTCATTTGAATATTCTGTAAAATGTGTAGAAAAATGAATTGAGTTTTTGAAAAATACTGGAGTCGAAAAAATTGTTTTACCACCAGTTTATGAATTATATTTTTTGGATGAAGGTAAATATTTTGATATTGTTTTACCCTTATTTAAGGAATATATTTTAAAAAATGTTTTTAAAAATTCTTTGGTTGGTAAATTTGGATTGTTTGGAGATTATGCAGACGTCCAAGTGTCACAAAATTTAATTTATAACTTGTCTAAAAATTATAATTTATCAGACAATCAATCTAAAATAAAAAAGTTTCACTTTCCATTTAAATTTTGGGCAAAAGAAGTTCAAATGTGGAAATATTTTGCTAGAAAACTTTCTTTTTCTAGTTTGATGGTAAATAAGATTATAAAATTCGATCTTAGATATTTTAAAGACGCCAATGTGGATTCATTAATTCCATTAAATTATGAATATTTTAACTATCAAAATACTATATTTAAATTCTTTAACTACAAAAAACAAAGATTTCATAAATTAGAAAATTTGGAGACAATCTTTTTGGATTTTTGATTAAAAAAATCAGATAAATATAGTGTAGATTGTTATTATAATTGACATGTAGATTTTGTAAAAAGAGAGAAAAAACTTTTGTGGCTTTTGCAAAGATGAAAAGCTATAGATGTAAATTTTAAATCTATTTAAAATTATGAAAAACTCTATAAAGACTGGTCTTAATTTTTGAGCTACTTCTGGAATAATTACTACTCTTGGTTTGATGATATGATTAGCGTTTGGTAGTGAGTCTAGAATACTTGTAATATGATGAATTCTAACTATCGCTATAGCTGACTCCTTATCTGATGCATTGTGAATACATATTTCGGAGGAATCCAAGGATCAACCACATAAATCTATATGGATATCTACTATAGTCACATTTTTGGCTAAATTCTTGTTTACAATATCTTTTATTGTGCCAGTGTTGCTTTTTTCTTTGCATACAGCTATATATGTTTCTATAGTTTGGTGATTTATTATAATTTTTTTAATCAGCTATAAAATAGCAAAAGATAGAAAAGAAAATCCTTGGCATACTATATTTGAGCATATCTTGATTACAATATTGGTCATTGTTTTGACTTATTTTATATGAATTTGGATTTCTAAGAACTTCTGATAAATTATAGTTTTAGTATAAAAAAAAGTTTGCAATCAATATGCAAACTTTTTTTACTGATAGTTTTATTGTATTCAGTACAATACATTGATATTTAAATTAATTTCTAGTTCTCACAGTGATACTTCTGCTGACTCTGCTTTAGCTCACATTCACATATCCATAGCATAAGTATTTCTATACATAGGAGTAGGGTAGTAAGTGTCTATGCTTTCTGATATTGATATTGGTTTTAATAATTTAACACCAGCTACTTTTGCTAATTCTTTTGCTTTTTGGTTGGCTTTTTCCATAGCAAGTTCTCTCGCTTGTGTGTAGTATGGAGTTTTATCTTCTATGTCATAGTTAATATTGTTTATAATTACTCATCATATGTTTGATATTTCATCTATCAATTTTCATCCTACTCATTCATTTTCTAGATTTGCTCACTTAATTTTTATATCTAAATTGTGACTTGCCCTATATCACAATAATTTTCTACCACTATCTCTGTAATCATACTCTGGATATACATTTATATTTTTTGATTGAACATCTGAATTTTTAATTTTGTAATTTTTGATAATTTCTTTTATTTGATTTACTTTTTTGTTTACCTCTTTTTGTGCTTCCGCAGTTGTGGATTTTGTCTCTTCTACATTTATACTCAATGTTAAAATATCTGGAGTCACAAAAACTTTGCCATCTCATTGTACCGATATGGTGTTCTCTATCGAATTGTTTGTGTTTCATCCTTGTATATAAAAATTTACTTTTGTTAGCATAAAGCTAGCGATAATGATAGTACCACATATTATGGCTAAAGAAATAATTTTTTCTTTTTTCATCTTTTATTTTTTTAAATATTAAAATATTGCAAACAATATAAATTTTGGTATTATAAAGTCAATCTTTATTCTCTATTATTTTGAATATGAATAAAAAACTGATATTATTGATGTGAGTTTCTGGTAGCGGTAAAACTACTTTGATGACAGAATTACTACAAACCTATTCTCAGCTTGTATTAGTGCCTTCTTATACCACTAGACCCATGAGAGAAAACGAGAAAAATGGTAGAAAATATTGGCATATTTCTGATTCTGACTTTGAAAAAATGATAAAAAATTCAGAATTTCTGGAGTATGCTTTAGTTCACAATAAATATTATTATTGAACAAGATTGTCTGAAGTTGAAAAAGTTTTTAATAAATGATTAGTGCCTATTACAGAATTGGATATGAACTGACTTGAAAAAATAATAAAAGATAGTAAATGAATACAATATATATCTATTTTCTTGGATTTATCTGACGAAAAAATGATACAAAGGATTAAATTTAGGTGAAGTGTTTTTCAAGAAGAAATTGATAGAAGGGTAGCTTCGGCACATTTAGAAAGAGTCAAAGCAAAAGAGTTGTGTGATTATATTGTAGATGCTGGCTGAACTATAAAAGAAAACCTAAAAAATATAAATATTATTTTAAAACAAATAATAAATGAATAAAGAACTTACTTTAGAACAAAAGAAAAAAGTAGAAAAATCTCAAAATATAGTTTTGGCTGTTTTAGTGTTTTTTGTTTTTATCAATATTTGAATATTGATTTGGTTTATATTTGCTATGAGACCATAGTTTAATAAAAAAGTGTCCAATTAGGACACTTTTTTTTAATTTACAACAGCCATGCGTTTTAGTAGTTTATCCGTTTTTTTGAAAAATTTAGGACATGATGTTCTGTCGTCTTCTTCCAAAAAAAAGTAAGATTCTCCGTTAAATATTTCGAAATAAACTACTTTTATGTCTTTTTTCTCATGACAGATATCAGAACTTATGAAAATCTCGTATGAATTACTTAATTTTATTAAGCAATTTTTTACGAATTTATCATTTTCTAATGTGTCTAATTTACAAAATATTATTTCATAATCATAATAATATTTTATTAAATTGTGATATCGAAAACAATTTACATGATCATAGTTTTCTTTGTTTTTTATGCACAATAATTTCTGGCCAAAAGAAAAGGATGAAATAGTAGTCGTTAGAACAAATAAAATAATAATTTTTTTCATATTTTGTTAAGTTTTGGTTACTTTAGTTTTATATTGATTTTAATAATTAAGTCAATGGGTCTTAACTTAGAATTAATTTTAGATCATTCCAAGAAAGATTTTCTAGTCTATTTGAATTTAAATTCTCTGGTATTTTGAATACTTTTTTACCCTGTTTTTTTAATATTTTGCTGATTGCTCAGAGTGTTTTTCTACTAAATGATGAATATAAGTCTAGGAATTCCACTAAATTGCTGAAGTCTATGTCTGGTTTTTTATCTTTTTTTTGAAATTCTACAAGACAGCTTTTTACTTTTGGTGCTGGATTAAATGATTTTGGTCATACTGTTTTACAATAGTTTATATTGTAAGAATGATTCAATAATCGCCAAAGAAATGATTTCTTGTTGGTTTCAGTCTTGATTTTGTGGCCTACTTCATCTTGTATCATAAAAAATCAACCGAAGTATTTTTGATCTCAGTTTCCAAAAAACTTCCTAAAAATAGGCGAAGTTATATAATATGGCAAATTTCATACTACAAGTGTTTTGTTTGGATCAATTTTTCTTTTTTTTAGTTCTTTTTCTATGTCTGATTCCAAAACATCTGTAAAGATTATTTGCTCTTGTTTTAGAATAGATTCAAGGTGTTTTTTCATAGTTTCATCTTTTTCTATTACAAAAAAATTATCTGAAATGTCTTTTATTTTCTTTGTAATAGCTCACTTTCATGGTCAAATTTCTATGATACATTCCAAATTATTTTTTTCATAAATTTTTGATATTTTCTCAGCTATATAGTTTTGAACTTTTGTGTCGACAAGAAAGTTTTGTCAGAGATATGATCACATATAAGTTGTTTATAAGTAAATGATTGTTATGTTATATAAAATAGCAAGTTTTATAAACTACAAACATTAAAAAAAATAAAAAAATACTATTTATTAGCATGTGTGGTTTTGATTTTAAGTTTTTTGATTTTAAATTAAATACAAAATTAATTGTTTTCAAAATTATCAAATATTTTTTCGTTTGTTATATTACAATTATCTAAATATAAACATTCTTCATCAATAAATTTTTCAAGTTCTAATAAGTCTTCTTCTTTGTAGTTTGCATTTTTTTGATACATTTTTTATATTATTATCGTAATAAAATTAATTTTACTATAATTATTTGACGATATATGTCAATCATTAATATTGTAATTTTTCCGTTGCATTTAAATGTCCAAATCTTATAAAAAGTTGGTGAAGTTTTTTGTTTTTTTTTTAATCAAATACAAAAAAAGGACTAATCAAGGACGCTGACAGGGGACGGTTCTTTGTCATGCTCTCTTTTTAACAATTTCATATATCATTCCTCTGCCAACTCC